>JACUUU010000226.1 GCA_014859065.1 Anaerolineales bacterium | reverse complement strand
GATAGACACCAGAACGACCAGGATGCGTAAGGTAATCTGGATTGAAGCCATCAAACCTTCTGAGGAGTAGCGAATGCCTGCTAAGCTGCGGTCTATCTGCCCTACCAGAAAGATGGGGGGAGTCGCCAGGATAACAATGAGGATTAAGAAGCGAAATCGCAGCAGCTTGATAAAAGCTTGAGGATACACCAGCAGGGCAATCAAGAAGCACCCGGCCGCAGCCCAATGCAGCCGCTGGAAAGGCGTAAACATGACCGCGGCGAGTGAACAGACAAAGATCGCCAGATAAGCGACTGTGCCGAACGCGGCGGGTATGCGCGAGTTGATATGAATCGGGGACAGTTTACGGGCTAAGGTCATGGCAAGATTTGCAGTTCAACCAGCATGCGGACGTTGAGCTTGCCTTCAGCCGTGGGCAACACCATGCGGAAGGTACCGTCATCCTCAGCAAGTTCGCCATCTGCGCGGGCGTAGGCGACGATTACATCTGCAGCCAACACCTGGGAGGTGTCGTAATTGACGGAGTAACCATCTACCGCAACAGCTTTGACAGCCCTTATTTCACCTAAATCAAAGCCAGCCTCCTGGAGCAGCTCGGCAACACTGACACCTTCATAGGTCACATTATTGAAGACCGCTTGGGTAGTGGGTAGTGCTTCGAGGTCGGAGCGAGTGTAGGAGACTTGAATGTCTCCTCCCGAGACCAGCAAGCTGGTCACAGCACCTGCATCTTGGTCTGCCGAGGGGGTTGATGAAGAACAGGCAGAAAGGAAAATCACGGAGAAGAGCAGCAAGAGTACAGTAATGTGTTTCATTGGATATCTCCTATATAGTGAAATATGTTTGCCAGATAAAATTTAATCAACCAATCACGTGTTTACTGTTTAACGACACCTATATCAGGTCGTCCTAAGCGGATTTGCAACAAGCGGGCGATGTCCCAACTCAACCAACCGATCAGCCCACCAATTGCCAGGTGGATGGCTAAGAATGCCAGGACGATCCACAGCGCAGCCGTGGGGTCCAGACCCAGCAGCTGTCTGCCCCGGTCGAGCAGGTCGAGCCAGACGGTGAACACTGTCCGCCCAAAGAGCAGCGGACCGGTAACAAAGGGTTGCAGCAGCACCCAGGTAATTCCCAGGGCTCCAGCCAACGCGAAAGCAGTTCGTCGCGGCCTGCCAGCCAGGGAGAGGACAATTTCAGCAATCAAAGCTTCGCTCAGTATTCCGATCATCGGTCCGATAATCACCCCGCCCAGGCTGAACATCTTGAGAAGCATCGCTAATACGCCTATGAACAGTGTAGACCCCCGGCGAGGGACGAAAGCTCTACCTGTCAGGGCAATGGTTAAACCGATAGCCGCAAGCACAACCCCGCTAAGAGGTACGTTTAAAGTTTTAAGCACCGATCCCAGGCTGATTTCTACCAAGCCCCATAGTGCTCCGAAAACAGCCAGGGTTGCAAGTTCACGGGTTGTCAATTTCATGGTTACTCTCCAATTGATCGTCAGGAGTGAATTGGATCTTTCCAAGGCGATCGATGCGCCCCTCGCGGAGCAGGATCACCCGTTTGGCATAGTGATGCACGAGTTTATAGTCATGCGAAATGAGCAGGATGGTCGTTCCCAGGCGATTGAGGCTCTGCAAATAGTTCATCAAGCGCTGTAAGTGCCCCCAATCCTGACCCAAGGTAGGCTCATCCAGGATGAGAAGGCGCGGCTGCAGCCCTAAACAGGCTGCCAGCGCAGTGCGCTGCTGCTGCCCTACCGACAGCGCCAATGGCCGGCGGCTGCGTAAAATATCTAAATCTGCCTCCTGGAGGATGCGAGCATGCAGTTCTGGATCGAAGCAGTTATAGTTTACAGGTCCGAATGCAATCTCCTCATCGACCGAGTCGGTAAATATTTGTTCTTGTGGATCCTGAAAGAGCAGGGCTACATCCAGTCCTGGTCGCGGCCGGCGGCCGTTCTCGAAATGTACCCGTCCGGACTGCGGTTTGATCAGCCCGGTCACGACCATAGCCAGAGTAGATTTCCCAGCCCCATTATCACCTACCAGGGCGACAAACTCACCCGGGTAGAGCGCCAGGTCGATATCCTTAACCACAGCATGCCCGTTGAAACCAGCTGATACCGACTCGAGGGAGAGCAGCGGTTTATCCGTGCAATCTGGGTTGAAATTGGTCTGGATGAGGTTTTCCCAGGAAACCGAAGGTTCAAAAGATGGACGGCGTAATCCTAAGCGGTTGCGTGTGCGCCGGTTGGCGAACACTTTTGTGGGCAGCCCATCAGCGCTGATTCTGCCCTTATCCATCACGATTACTCTTTCTGTTAGCTGCACGGCTTCTGCCAGGCGGTGCTCGATCAAGACGATGGTGATGCCGTATTCTGCTTTAAGGGAAGCCAGGGTCTGCATAACACGGTGGGTATTGGGAACGTCAAGCGAAGCAGTTGGTTCGTCCAGGACCAGCACCTGGGTACGCATTGCCAGGGCAGCGGCGATCGCCAGGCATTGTTTTTGTCCGCCGGAGAGCTCGGAAGGTTTTTCATCTCGCAAGTTGTCCAGGTTTGTGGCGTGCAGCGCCCATTCTGTGCGTTGCTGGACTTCATTTTTATCCAAGCCCAGGTTGCGGGGACCGAAGGCGACTTCATCTTCAACGCGCAGGTGGAAAAGCTGGGACGCGGGTCGTTGGAAGACCATCCCAACCCGCTGGGAGATCGTGGGGATTGGATGGGTAAGGATGTCAAGTCCGGCAACCTGTACCATGCCTGTGATCCTGGCTTGGATGGCATGGGGGATCAACCCAGCCAAAACCCTACCCAGCGTGCTTTTGCCGCAGCCGGATGGCCCGGTCACCAGCAGACATTCACCCTTAGCGACAGATAAAGACAGGTTTTCAATGGCGGGGATGCTGCCGTAGTGGACTGACAGGTTCTCGATGTGGATCACAGCTCACCCCCTGGTGTGGTGTTGTCCTTAGAGACCACGATGACCTGGCTGTGCGGCCAGCGCTGCCGGGCAGTTTCCAGCAGGGATGGGCGGATGGTGACGAGCGCCACAGGGTAACTGCCTGAATCGAGCAGCTGCAAGCCTGCCATTAGCCCCTGAGCATGGATAAATTCCAATAGCCCTATTTCATCCAGCACCAGGATGTCGGCGTTTTCCAGGTTCTGCAAGCAGTGATTGCCCCAGGTCAAGGTCTCTTGGTTAAAAATCCAGGCGCCGCAGAGGGAGGCATGAGGTTTTTTTTCGTTGCTTCGGGATGCCAGGGATCGTTTCATCTGGGAGGATAAATCCAGCAAGTCGATGCCGATTTTTTCCTCCCCATTGAACACTGCCGGTGAGAGCAGACCAGCGACCTTCAGTCCTGCTTCTCGCGCTTGTGTGACGAATTCAAAGCACCAGGTAGTCTTTCCAGCGCTACTGGCAGCAGAGAGCAGGTAGAGCTGCTGGAACGATTTTCCTTTTGAAAGAATGCTCGCCAGGAGATCTCCCGGCGAGCATAAGTAAACTTGCTCGGACACAGTTCTCCTTTCCAATTCCATCCCAATACTTGTTGGGACTTCGGGGGGCAAGGATGTTTCCATCCTGCCTGTGATCATCTCCCGAATGTAGGAAGATGACCCTCTGAGGTGCGCTCAGAGTCTGGCCTGCGACCGTAACCAAAGGCTTTAGGTCGCCAGGCTCGGAGAAGTAATTTTTTTGTTGGATACCGATAAGGGCGAGTGTTCTGTCAACCCTGAATCGATGATTATAAATTTACTGAGACAGAACACTTTAGGCTTTGTCAAGCAATAAAAGGCTTGGCATGAAACCATACTTTTAGCCTTGACAAAGCACTAGATACCGAATTTGAACTCACAAAATTGTATTTATTTTCACAATTATACACTATCTATTGGACAAGGCAAGGATTCTTTGTGGTTATGATGATGTTTTCTCCAGCCATATTTCAGCGCTTTATTTGCGACCATTCAATTCTTTTTCGACCTCACTTTTGACCTGGTTGACCTCGTCAAGTATCTCCAGCTCGGTCTTCAACTCTTCAGAGAGAGCGCTGAAATAAGATTTCAGGTTGCGGGCATGTTTTCCCATCTCTCTAGCAGCCCTGACCATCCGTTCGGGACCCAAGACGATGGTGGCTAAAAGGAGGATTACCAGTAATTCCTGCATCCCCATGATTCCCAGTATTTCCATATTATCTCCTTTGTACCACCTTCGCCAGGAGAACGCTGATGCCGTAGAGACATAAGAGCGGTGCCATGACTACACCCATGGTGACCGGGTCAACTGTGGGGGTGATGACTGCTGCCAGAATGGCGATAAATACGATGGCATAGCGCCAACCACTGGCTAATTGCTGGGCTGTGATAATTTTCAACTTTGCCAGGAACGTGGTTATTAGTGGCATTTCGAAAGACAGGCCGATCCAGAACATGATGGTGGTGATGAAGTGGAAGTAATTGGAAGGACGGACTTGCGTAGTGATTCCAAGGAAGGTGGTTAGGAAGGGGATTGCCACTGGCAGCATTACAAACCAGGTAAATGCCACACCTGCTAAGAATAAAAGGGTTGCTGATGGCACCACCAATAACAAAACCTTCCGTTCTTGAAACTTCAAACCGGGTATCACGAAACGCATCGCCTGATAAACGATGAAGGGCATGCCCAGCACAACACCACTCAGGATTGAAACGCGCATGAAAATGGCGATGTTTTCGGTCACTTCGATGGACACTAATGCTTCTTTCCCCCCGATGGGTGTGGCAAAATAATCGATCAGGTAGGGGGAAATGGCAAAACTTATCATAGTGGTCAAGACAACTGCTGCGAATGCTTTGAACAATCTCTGGCGCAGTTCTTCCAGGTGGCGTAGCAGCGGCATGGAAGTCTCCAATTCGATGCTGGCTCTGCGGTGGGCGCGACCGAAGGCGCGCGAATAGTCTCGCCAGGATCGTTTCTTCTGCTCAGCAGCAGTTGGTTTGGTAGCCATGCCCCGTCATTCTCCCACAGATGATTTAATAACCTTTCTCCAGGTCGGACTCGGAGGGCTTGCTCTCAGCAGAATCGCTGCCCTTAATTCCCTGGCGGAACTCGCGGATACCTTGCCCTAGTTCGCCAGCAATTTTGCCAATTCGTCCGGCACCGAATAAGATGATTACGATCACCAGGACGATGATCAATTCTGGGATTCCAATTCCAAAAGGTAGCATACTCTTTACTCCATTATTTTATTTTGATAGTTCATAAAAATCAACGTTCCAGTCGAAGCAGGTCACTGGCAGCATCTAATTAGCAAAGCGATTATCAGTTCATCTGGGAGGATTGGGGTCTCATACATCGCTGCTCAAGTCGAAATCGGCTGGCGTGGTCAGGTCGACTTTCAATTCGCGAATGACCTTTTCACCGTCACGATCTTCGATCACGCTGGATGAAATACCGATTTCAGTGTTTGTGTCATACAAAAGCTTGATCCTGCCCACGTGAAATTCTAGAAAATTATGTTCTTGATTGAGAGAATAGCGCTGATAATTCTTTGCCTTGAAGGTTTCTACAGCTGCAGGTATATCCTGCCCAAAGACCTTGGCAGATTTTAGAAGATAATCCTTGTGAGAAAAATAACTCGTTTCAGGGACAGGTTGTTTATAGTTCTGCTGGTAAATTTGCCCGCTGTGTTTGTTCTCCAAGGAGCAATAATGCACGCCGATTTTTAAACCTTCATCGATGGAGAACTTCATCAGATCCAGGCATTCCAGCTCGCTGCGGGAGATGGGTAGACCACCGGCGTACCAATAATTGTACAGCACCTGGTGAGGTGGGTTCTTTACTTTAAAACCTCTTTGTTTGAAAATTTCCGTGTTGGTGAATGGGTAACAGAACTCCAACAGGTTGATGCTGAAGATTTCCAGGCGTTCGAGTTCAAGCAGGATGGCCTTCATTTCATTGAATGTCCCGGGCAGCACGGGCATTTCGACCATAACATAGGGAATGTATTGCTTGGCCAAGGCGAGACGGTCGAAGACATGTCGGTGACCTTTCT
>JACUUU010000225.1 GCA_014859065.1 Anaerolineales bacterium | reverse complement strand
AGGTGCGATCCTATCCGAAGGGCATCCTGCCGTTCATCCCGTTTTCGCTGGATACGATCCGCTTCTTCTTGGGGTCGTATGGGATCATTGATGGGATTAAAAACAGTCTGATCGTGGCGGGTATCACGGTGGGGCTTTCGACGCTGATCGCTGCCCCGGCGGGTTATGCCATCTCGCGGTATATTTTCAAGGGTCGCGATTTGTTCAGGCTGTCGATTCTGGCGGTGAGGGCGTTCCCGATCGTGGTCTTATCGATCCCGTTAGCGGTGGTCTATCTACGGCTGGGGATTTACGATAATGTTTTCAGTCTGGCGCTAATGCATACAGCCTTGGTACTGCCGACTGCTGTGCTGGTGTTGGGCAGCGTTTTTGCCAGTATCCCTTATGAGCTGGAGGAAGCAGCCATGGTATTCGGCTGCTCGCCGTTGCAAGCCTTCCGTCATATTGTGTTCCCGCTCGTATTGCCTGGTGTTGCTGCAGCCGCTATCTTCAGCTTTGTGCTGTCGTGGAATGAGGTTTTCGCTGCCAGCATCCTCACCATCCAAAACCGGACTCTACCTGCTCAGGTGCTGGTGACACTACCGGTTTCTCCGGACACGTACAAGTTTGCGGGTGGCTTTTTCATGTTGATCCCGGCAATCATCTTTATTTTCTTTATCCGGAAATACCTGTTCAACATGTGGGGCCAGGTAACAAAATGATTTTCATAGGGTAGGATTATGGCTGAAATCCTCATTGAACACGTAACCAAACGGTTTGGCAATTTTGAAGCAGTTAAAGATGTCAGCTTGACCATAGAAGACCAGGAATTTGTGGTGCTGCTGGGTCCGAGTGGGTGTGGGAAGACCACGCTGTTGAGGACGATCGCGGGGCTAGGGATGGCTGACGAAGGACGCATCTCCATCGGGGGGCGAGATATTACCTATCTGCCAGCACGCGAGCGCAAAATATCGATGGTATTCCAGAACTATGCCATATTCCCGCATATGAAGGTGTACGATAATATCGCTTTTGGGCTAAAGATGAACAAGATCGAGCGGTTGGAGATGGAGAAAAGGGTGCAGGAGGCAGCTGAACTGCTGCATATCGAAGATATGCTCGATCGCTATCCAGGGGCGATGAGTGGAGGGCAGCGCCAGCGAGTTGCAGTAGCCCGTGCCATTGCCATGAAATCAGAAGTCCTCTTGATGGATGAGCCCCTGAGCAACCTGGATGCCTTGCTGCGATTGGAGATGCGAGCAGAGTTAAAGAGGTTGTTGAGAGAGATCAAAGCCACCACCATTTATGTCACCCATGACCAGATCGAAGCGCTCAGCATGGGTGACCGTATCGCGGTGATTAAGGACGGGGAGGTGCACCAGTGCGATTATCCGAATATCGTCTACGATAAGCCAGCCAACCATTTCGTGGGCAGTTTTATCGGTAATCCGCCGATGAATTTCATACAGGGCCGGGTGCAGGCTAGCAACGGCCGCGTTGATGTGTTTGTGGGGGATTTCAGGCTGGTCCCACAGGAGGAGATGCAGCCGATTTTGAAGGATTATCATAACCAGTCGGTCATGTTGGGCATCCGCGCCGAGAATATGGAGACCTTGAAAGAAGCCGCTGAGGATGCGCTGGAGGTGGAGGTGCTGGTAGTTGAGCCGCTGGGTTCGCAAAACCTGCTGACGGTGCAAATTGGGGAGGATATCGTCAAAGTTGCGACGCACCCGAACTTCCATGTGGAGCCGGGGATGCATGTGTGGCTGCGTTTCCCGGCTAAGAAGATACGTTGGTTGGACCGCGAGTCACAATTGGTGTTGTATCCATAGAGCGTTAGAACGTTTATGGGTAGTGGTTGCCTTTGTGAGGTTTAACGAGAAAGTGGGTGGTGTAGAGACGCAGCATGCTGCGTCTTTACAAGAGGTGGTAGAAGGGGTTGGTGAGAGAAGGTGAGAGGGAGATGATCGCCGCGGCGAAGAAGGTACTGCGCGAGAATGATGTGGGGGTGTTCACCAGGCCAGGTCCTAAACAGTACCCACACCAGTGGAACTGGGATTCCGCCCTGATCGCATTAGGCTTATCGCATTTCGACCTGGAGCGGGCGCTGCTTGAGGTACGTTCACTGTTAGCTGGCCAGTGGAGGGATGGTATGCTGCCGCACGTGGTTTACCATGGGGTGAAATCGGACTATTTTCCTGACCCAGGATACTGGAGGATTACAGGAAGCCCCCATACGCCAAAGACACCGACCTCAGGTATTACCCAACCTCCGTTGCTGGCAAGCATCATTTATCGCATCCACCAACGCCAACCCATTCTAGAATTCATCAGGGAAGTCTATCCGGCATTGTTGCACTGGCATCGCTGGCTGCACGAAAAGCGTGATGCAGATGGCACGGGGCTGGTATGCATCATCCATCCTTGGGAATCTGGGACTGATGATTCGCCGCGCTGGTTGGAGCTCCTGAAGAGTGTCGAGGCTGTCGGTACTGTGGATTTTAACCGTGGTGATACCCGCTATGTGGACGCCACGGAGCGCCCCTTCCAGCACGATTACCAACACTTCATCTATCTGATCGACCTTTTCCGTAAACACAATTACGACCAGAAGGCGCTGATAGAAAACTCTCCCTTCCTGGTACAGGACGTGCTTTTCAATTCAATCCTTTACCGCGCAAACCTGGACCTGAAGTCGCTGGGGGTGGAGCTCGGAGAAGATACAAGCGAGATTAATGGCTGGCTGGCGTGCATACAGGACGGTTTTATCAAGCGCTTTTGGGATGAGGAGCAGGGCTTATTTTATGATTACGACCTGCGTCACCAGAGACCTATTCGGGTGAGCACGGGGGTGATCTTCCTGCCTTTGTACGCCAGTCTGGCTACCCGGCAGCAGGCTGAACGCTTGGTGCAAGACCATTTTCATGATCCAGTTCATTACGGGGTGGATAAAGTGGTGCGCTACCGCCTGACATCCGCCAGCAAGAGTCTGCCCGGATGGGATGCGCGCCGCTACTGGCGTGGTCCGGTGTGGATATTGTTGAACTGGCTGGTTTCTGAAGGTATGCGCGATTATGGTTTCGAAAGGGAAGCAGAGTTGCTGCGCGGGGATGCGCTGCAGTTGATGGATACGAGTGGATTCAGGGAGTATTATGATGCGCGTGATGGCAGCGGCTGCGGGAGCGAGGGATTTTCCTGGTCGGCTGCCCTGGCGATCGAATGGTTACAGACACGTAATTGAATTTTGTCCCAACTTTGACACCATCAAGTGTAAATTAAGCCATATCTCCAAACCAACTCATCTCTGTAACAGAGGCAGGTAAACAACCTGGTAATCATAGGTCACGAATAGTTCGTCAACCTCGTCTGCCAGTTGATCGGCGAGGTAAACCACACCTTTGCTGTCGGGTGTAATTGTGAAGTGCTGGACATCCCCACCGGCTACCAGAGATCCGTTTACCCTGATTGAGGCCAGACCACCAACGGTTGGGACGGCGTAGATGTTGAATTGGCTGGCAACTTCCTGGTTAGCTCTCAGGTGCTGGATGAAACAGAAGATGTCATCACCAGAAAAGCACCGCACGTGTTGGCGAAGTTTATCCTACTCTTGGATCGCAGCCGCACAATAGTTGTCTCATCCGCACCTGTCGAAGTACTGGATCGCTGCCTTGCGTTGGTTCAGCATCCGGGCGATGCGCGTATTCTGGCAGATGCATGGGAAAACCAGGCAGATTATTTGGTTACATTAGATCGGGCGCATTTCTTGGGAGCTGAGGGGTTATCTGAACGGGTTGCCTTTATTATCGGGACACCAGGGGACAGCCTGGTGTGGTTGAAAAGGATTATTCAAAGGCTGGGGGAGGAGAAATAGCCTGGATCCTTTTTAATCGACAAGGGTAAGACATTTAGAAGGCATTTAACCTATCCCAATAAATTTATTGTAGTTAGCCTATATGAATATGCTATGATTGGGTCGACCTTTCACACTGTGTGTACTACCGGCACGGTAAGGTACCCTATTTTTTATTAAGGATAGGCACTGGCATTGGACACACCGATTTTGAGACGTCTATTTCAGGTTACGTTGGTGACCGTCATGCAAGGCACACTCTTATTTGCAGCCGCTAGCCAGCTTGATTGGCTGGCAGCCTGGGTTTACCTGGGGTTAAACTTCTCATCGGTCGTGGCTATCTCGCTGGTAATGCTTCGTCATGCCCCAGGTCTGATCGCCGAACGCAGCCAGGTCAAAGCAGATGCAAAGGTGTGGGATCGCTTATTAGTAAAGGCAATTTACATCTTGGGGCTGGGGTCTATGCTACTGGTGGCAGGTCTGGATCAGCGCTACAGCTGGTCTCCATCTTTGCCGGTGGGTATCCAACTTCTTGGATTATTACTGGTTGTAGCAGGCATTTGTCTGCTGAGCTGGGCAATGTTGACCAACAGGTTCTTCTCCACTGTGGTTCGTATCCAACGCGAGCGTCAGCATGTGTTGGTAAGTGCCGGCCCCTATAGTTACGTGCGCCATCCTGGTTACGGCGGCTTACTGCTGTTTGCGCTGGCAACCCCCCTGCTGTTGGGCTCGCTTTGGGCTTTTATCGCCGGGCTGTTCTCTGCAGGATTGATCGTGATTCGTACCCTTTTGGAGGATAAGACATTAATGGCTGAACTGGAGGGTTATGAAGGCTATGCGCTGCGCGTCCGCCACCGTTTGATCCCGGGGGTGTGGTAGCAAGGAGAGCATAATGATTGTGCAACAACCAGGCCAGAGTGCTGAAGCGGTCATCATCGTGCCCTACGACCCGCAGTGGCCGCGGCGTTTTCAGCAGGGCTGAAAAATTACGTGGTGCACTGCAATCCCAGGCACTCCGCATAGACCACATCGGTTCCACCGCCATCCCAAGCCTGGCTGCCAAGCCGGTGATCGACATCCAGATCTCGGTGGCTGCATTGGATCCAGTGGATGCTTATGGACGGGCATTGGGATCGCTGGGATATGTATTCCGGGCAGAGAATACCGATCTCAGCAAGAGATATTTTCGGGAAAAGCCTTGAAGACGCCTTCTCAAATCAGTTTCGACCCGGCGTTTACGCTCATCCAACCTGGGAGATGCGCCATGGTTTTCCACACCTGCCAGCTCCAGCAGGCCGATGCTGGCTCCCGGGTGGGAAGTGCGCCATGCCTCTGTTGCTGAAATCTGAAGCATTCATCCTCCTTGATCAACTGACTCTACATGAGTTTATCATAGTAGAATGCCAGGCTCCCCTTTTTCTAGAAAATAGTTATTAACCAACTACGCGGAATACCATCCTGATCCTAGCCAAGGGCTGTTGGCGGGTTGCCAACCAATGCGTTTCTTGCTAGTGTTCTGTCAAACCTGAATCAATGATTATAAATTTACTGAGACAGAACACTTTAGGCTTTGTCAAGCAATAAAAGGCTTGGCATGAAACCATACTTTTAGCCTTGACAAAGCACTAGACAGTCTGGATGAACTGGAAATCCCCGTCCTGGGCTACCGGGATGGCTACGATCCAGTCAAAGGCCGGCAGATACGGGTTGCCATCGTTGAGGATTAGAGATGCTCAATTACAAGAAGAGGGTGAGAAAATTCCAAAAATTCTGTCCAGGCGTCAAAATGTGCAGAATCTACTACCAGGTTGCTGCCAGCCTGGATGGGTATATAGCTGCTGTGCATGGTGAAATCGGCTGAACTGTTAACGAACTATATATCTAATGTATCCATCTTCTCGGAAACGACGCGAACATACCCGTCGGCACCCATTTCAGTGAACATTACCAGTGATTGCTGATAAAGCTCTCTAGCTTTATCCAAATCACCAGCCGCTCCCCGGGCGAGACATACATCTCCCCATTCCAACAATAACCGGGCGTGTTCCCAACGGAAGCCATTTCCTTCAGCATAGCCAATGAAGCGTTCCAATGCATCTACGGCTGCGTCCCATTCTTTCTTTGCAATTACCAATTCGATCTGCGCGCGGCTATAAAACCAAGGGTTGGGAAATCTGGGATACTTTTCCATCTGTCGCTCAGCCTCGACCAACAACTG
>JACUUU010000224.1 GCA_014859065.1 Anaerolineales bacterium | reverse complement strand
CAAAAAGAGGCTGTCCCTTCTCAAGACAGCCTCTTGCGAGTTTACCTTTTCCGATTTATTCTTGGGGAACTTCTGGTCGGGTCATGCCACTTACATCTGCCCCAATATCCTGCAGGGAGTCATAAAGAATCTGCATGGTATACATCGGGTTGTGTGCATACGCGCCCGGGTCCTTGGAGACCCACTGGTAGTTGTACGCTGCCCGTAATAAACGCGGCGTCCAGGTAACATAACGGTTGGCGGCATTGACTTCGTCTGCATCAGCAACTCGGTTTTCATTGCTGTCGATGAAGAAGTACGGGTGGCGAGCTGATGAATAGACAATCGCATCAGCATCAGTATTATCCATTGCATAATCCATGATCGCTTCGAGGAGAAAAGCTTTCATTGAAGCGATTTCACCAGCCAACCCTTCGCTCACATCCCCGTCACCATCGAAGTCGATCTCTGAGAAGCGGATCAGCTGGAGATCCTCAGCACTGCTAACCTGCGAATGACAGGTGCTGCAGGTGTTTACATTGACTTCCAGAGAATGTGTATCGTGGCATTGGACACAGGTATTGGCCATCTGCACGTGAGTGAAGTGCCCGTTGTAAGCATTACCAGCATACTCGTAAGCGCCTTGAACTTCGGTTCCGTAGAGGGTTCCACCAGCAGGAGCATAGTGGGGGTTCATGAAGCTGAGCGCCTCTGTGACAGTGTCATCACCTACACCAGCTCTGGTTATGGCAGCTTCAACCCCCACACCAGATTGGCGTCCCTGGTGACAGTTCAGACACATATTGCTGCCAGCATTACCGCTGTCTAGAGATACACCGCTGGGGAACCTGACCTCACCAACCTCGTAAAGCGTGAAGGTGCTGACATCCTCATGGCAGGTAGAGCAGTTAAGTCCGCTGGTAGGTGCAGCTGAAATGTTTACGCCTTCCTGCAAAAACAGTGGCAGACCGGAACCAGAGTGACAGCGCGCGCAGGTGCCTGGGACTGCCTCTTGAGCATCCCAGTAGCGGAAGGTAATGCTGGAGGCATTGAAATGACCCGCGTCATCCCTGCTCGCTGCAGTCAGATCGACAGGAGTGGTGATTACACTGTTCAGGTCTTCGATCGAGTCATACAACAACTGGATGATGTATTTGCCGCCATGAGCGTAAGCACCTGGATCTTTCTTTGATACTTGATAGTTGAAGGCTGCTTGCAGTAAGCGCCCCGTCCAGGCGTTGTAGCGGTTGCCGTAAGCCGCTTCGTCAGGGTCAATTTCACCATTATCATTGGTGTCGATGAAGAAATATGGGTGGGCGTGGGAGTCATAAACGATCGGGGTGCCGCTTACTTCGCGGGCGTATGCCTGAATAGCTTGCATGGTCATCTGCTGTAGGCCTTCAATCTCATAATAGAGGCCTTTGCTGGTGTCACCGTCACCATCAAAATCGACCAGTGAGCCCGCCATGCGGATATCCTTCAAGTCCTCAAAGGTGGCAACACCATTATGGCAGACTGCGCAGGTATCCAGCTCGAGTTCTAAGGTGTGGGGGTTGTGACAGGTGATGCAAGTGTCGTAACCGGCAACATGCTCGAACTTGGTATCATAGAGTTTGTCTGGATACTGAAAGCCGCCCTGCGCTTCGCTGCCGTATAGAGTTGCCGCGGCCGCGTAATAGTGAATGTTGATGAAACCAAGCTCATCATTAACCGTGTCGAGATCTTCGCTCAACCCAAGGTTTTCAATAGCGGTTAAGACCTGGGTAGTTGATGCGCGTCCCTGGTGGCACTGCATACAGCGGGCTTCATCACCCAAACCGGTGATCTCGATGCCTGATGGGAACACCACGCTGGTCATCGCCGTGGTGGCCTCGTTGTGACAGGCTACACAGTTGACCACCGTCCCCACTGATGCAGGATTGTTCACAACTCCAAATTCAGACCCATCGACACCCAAGAAATCAAGATAGCCAGTTGCTGAGTGACACTTGGCACAAGCTACCGGGATTTCCGCCGGGTCATTGCCATCCCAATAACTAAAAGCGATCGAAGATGCATCTGCATGCGGAGACGCAGCCCATAATTCCTCAAAAGGGACATCCTCAACCAGTGGTTCTTCGCATTCTGGGCAAACCGGACAGGGTTCCGGCTCCGGGCAAGCCTGGGTTGGCTGAGGCGAAGGCACAGCCGTTGGTTCCGGCTCCCTTCCACAGGCTGCCAAGGCAACCAGCAGGACTGCAAACAAAACAAAGACAATCCAGCGGTAATTTCTCATAGCATTCTCCTTATCAATGAGAGTTTAAAAGGTAAAGACCCAAACTAGGGTGTTTACCCTATGGTTTATACCCCAATTATGAGCCTTGGATTAGTAGCAAATGTCACAATTATAGGGGTGACAAATGTATTGATATTTAATAACCCATTAATAATTAAGGAGCCCCCCACTGACCTGAGAGGCTCCTTTAGATTCAAAAGAATAATAAACCCATCAACGCTCGGGGGCGCCAGCGTTGATCCAGGTTATCACCTGCTGCAGCTCATGGGGTAAGAACTGGCTGAAGTGACCTCGCTCTGAGGTCATGTACTGGATGACCAGGCTTGAATCGGCATCGCCAGGGATGATGGCCTTCCCACTGGCACCGCCTTCCAACAAAGTTTCGTAAGAGCTCATATCCAAGCCTTGTAGGCTGGCTTCAGACCAATGACAGTTGCCGCAACGCGCCTCGAAAAGCCCACCAACCCCTTGGTCGTAAGTAAGCGCATCCGATGACAATGTTGGCATAGGTGTAGCGGTAGGCGGCAGCTGTTCGAGTAATAACTGGCGTAAAGCTGGGGCATCGAAACCGGCATATTCCCAAACACTGCCATGACAGGCGCTGTTTGAACAGAAGGAAGTATTATCGGTGCCTCCAGGGTTGCCGACGGTGTGACAGTTGGCACAGGTGTCATCGAAAGCGGCGTTGTGCAAACTGATCCAGTTAGGGTTGAAGTGCGACTGCGGTTCAGGTCCACGGCTGATCTCGATACTGGCGATAAAATCCGCTTCTCCGGCGACAACCGGGATCGAATGGCACAGGTTGCATTCCAGGCGGACCGCATTTTGCTGGTCATCCAGGTGCTTTCCGCCGTGGCAGCGAAAACATCCCGGAGAGTCCTTGTGTCCGACATTATTGGGATGGGTGGTCCAATCCGCTTTTTGTTCCGGGAAAACGCTCTGGCTGTACGCATCTTGCAGCGCTGAGATGGCGGCGCGGATATCTTCGCTCCTGGCTACGTAAAACTCCGGGTAATACAAGCTGTAATATTCTTCCAGACCAGCAATGCCATTCAAACCCATCTCAGTCGAATCATAGATCTGACTGTAAACCTCCACCGCCTTCAAGCGAATTTCGGGAATGTCCTCAGAGATCAAACCACGCGTGAGCAGCTGGTCGACAGTATCCTGGGGGGGGAAAATCATATGGGTGATGCGGTTATGGCAGGTAATACAGTCCATCTCTTTCAAATCAGCCGGGTGGATCTGACCGGGACCGAAGCCACTCTCGAAGTCTACAAACTCGGTGATTTGACCATCTGGTGAAATGACCTGTACATAGGGGATCACCTGTTCGAGAGGGTCAAGGGGGTAGTAGAGCACCTGGTTCTCAATGTGCCAGTGGATGCCACGCCCTAAACCTTCGCGTTGGCTACCACCACCGATCTTCATCACAAGGTAGATCGAGGTAGGGGTGTTCTCCAGATCGCTGTCAAACTGCTTGATCTCTACCAGACTATCGTTGGAAAATTTTTCCGGAAAGTGGCAGCGTTCGCAGGTTTCACGTGCCGGTCTCATCGTTTTAGCACGTATGGGGAACTCATAGGTCTGAAAAGTAGTGGCGATTATGTGCCTGGCATCCCCAGCTTTACGGGTAATCCGGGTGGCGATAAAATCACGACCAATATGGCATTCCACGCAGTCAACGCGCGCATGAGGCGAGGTTAAGTAGGCGGTATATTCTGGCGGCATCGAATGGCAGGCAGTGCCGCAAAATTCCGGGGAATTGGTATATTCCCAACCATAAGCTCCTCCAACCAACAGCATCAAGGTCAGGATTCCCAAAACAGCGTAGGGTAAAACTTTCAACCAGAGAGGAGAACCTTCCGGGGGGAATAAAAAGCGCTTAAACCAAGAAGTTACCTTAGCCATGCATCTCTCCTAATTAATAATGAAGAAAGTAAAAACAAGCGGTTGCTTGGGGAGCAAACATGCTTTTAAGGTCTTTCATGGAAACCGACAGCTTTTTCAATCAACTGATCATCAGATTTAGGTAGCGCCATCCCGTTTTCAACATGACATTGACGGCAGGCAAAATTGAGGCTGACATAGGGCATGGAGGCATTACCTTCTTCGTTAAACTGCTCGAAGCTGTACGGATTGATCGCGAATAGGTGGGCGCGCAGGTCGCCGGTAAACCTCTCGGCATCACCCACGGCTGTCCTGGCGATGCGGGGCATGTGGCAATCAACGCAGTCAGCCACCCTGGGATGAGGCGCCTGGAACTGAGCTTCCATGAAGTGGCAGCTCTCGCATTGAGTTCGGGTGGTTTGTTCACCAGCTTCCCTTAATTGGATTACACCGGTGTGGGGATCGTGGCACATGACACAGCCCAGGCTGATATGTTTGCTTTGGAAAAGGGACAGATACTGTTCGCGGTGGCGGATGAACCCATTGCTGGCATCGATCACCTCGACAGCCCCGCGGGTGTGGCACTGACCGCATAATTCGGGATCGCGATCGATGGTCATACCAACGCCACGCGGATTTTGGATATGCTGGCCACCAGGACCATGGCAGGCTTCACATTGAACGCCTGGCTCTGCCCAGGAGCCAATCAAGCCCGGCAGGCCATCCTGGTTCCCTCGGGAACTATATCCGGTAGTATGACAGCTGCCGCAGTTATACACTTTATCAGGTATGCCTGAGTCATAGGTTGTCCAGCCGGCTGGAGTACCCAGGACCTCATTAGCAAAGTTCCACTGATTTAGGTAATCTTCATCCCCCGATTGACCGGGTTCATCTGTAATAATATAGCCATCTAAATCGATAAAGCGAGCTTTCCAAGCATAGCCACCGATTACATAGCTGACGTCATCCCAAGAATAGCCAACCGGGAGTTCAGGGATGTGAGTAAATGGGTATTCTGGTGGCTGACCATCCACCACTGGGCTTAGTTTAAATGGATGTCCCGACATCCTAAAAAGATCGAAGATTCCCTGGTGGCAGGCACCGCAGGTCTCGGAGCCGACGTATTCAGCTCCAGATGTTACCTGAGCATCCTCTCCCGGAGGTCCGGGAACGCCAGGTTCACCAGGTGGCCCCGCTGGGCCTTGAGGACCCGCTACTCCCGGAGGTCCCGCCGGGCCAACTGGCCCTTCAGGACCAGCACAGGCAGACAAAAAGACGAACAGCAATCCTACCGCAATGAAGATAATAAAATGCCGCTTTATAGGGAATTCTCCTCCACCTAAATGTTAGATTAATAATTTTATACCATTCCAATAATGGGATATTGGGGAGAATGTCCTACTAATTACATGACAAATGTAACCAATAACCCAACCAGTGAATTCAGTTTGTACAGTAAAATTGTCAATAATTGAGGTTTTGAACAATGTCTGGGTCACTACTGCAAATCGATATGGTAGTAGTTTTTTTTATCTATGGCCTGGCATTCTTCAGCATGGGGATTGCGCTGACGATCGAGAGTACCAGGTCACCGCTATTGGCTGAGAGGAGAATCATCCGGCCATTGGCGATTTTTGGATTGCTTCACGGCATGCATGAATGGTTCGAGATCATCCTGCTTCAAGGGGTATGGCTGGGAATGCCTTTTCCCGCTGAAGTATCTTGGGCACGAAGCAGCTTGCTGGCAATCTCCTTTGTGCCATTGATAATCTTTGGGCTGCTGATGCTTTTTCCACAGAATAGCCAGCGGATGACCATTGGCATAATCGGTCTGGTGCTGATAGTGTATACAAGCCTGGTGATCATCAACATGCAGATTGATCCGGATAATATTTTCGGACGAGCGGACGCGTTCTCA
>JACUUU010000223.1 GCA_014859065.1 Anaerolineales bacterium | reverse complement strand
CAGCATTGGTTATACCACGCCAATATTCTGAAATGCTGCATATTAGGCGGGCGGAAGCTGTCAACCACGCTATCCTACGCTATTACGCTGCCAACAATCATTACCCTGAGGGGCTGGATGATCTCTTTCCAAGGTATTTGCTGCGGGTCCCTCAACCGGTGACCCCTTTCCCAAATGGATGGTGTTACGAAGCCGGGGAAGGATACTATCGTTTTGGTTATAAAGATGAATGGATCGGCTCGTCCCCACCATTCTCCGTGATCGAGTATGCCAGTAGCGGGAGATCTCCCGAAGATAGCTGGCTTTGCCAGTTGGAAGGGCCATTTCATTCGAATAGGCGAGAGCCAACAAATACTGATTATCCAGAGCTGCCCAATCGATAGCATTTATAAGTGCATTAGTGGTAGTTGGGAGAAAGATGAAAGAACCTTCCTAACTTATCCAGCGGTCTATTTGGCATGCAGGTTACATAATTAGAATGAATTTATCTGACTTTCAAAGTTTACTCGAACCCGATGGGCAGAGGTGTTTAGAAGAGGCTGTCGCTCTCAACCCGCAGGAAAAGGATTTTCTGCAACACTTCGAAGCATTAAGCCGTAAGTATCCTCGAGATCTGGCAAGAGCCGCGCTCGAGACTGCCATCTTGAGGGAGAAAGCGACCAGCAAGTTTCCATTTGCTGAGCGCATGTATTTTACCCGTGAAGCATTGGAACAGGCATCCGCCTGGGAGGTGTCCACCTACCGCTGTGAGCGCTTCCAACCCTTCGAGCGGGTTGTCGACCTGGGTTGTTCGATTGGGGGAGATACGCTGGCTTTGTCAGAGGTAACTAGCGTAATTGGGATCGACATCGATACATTACGGTTAGCAATGGCGCGTGCTAACGCTCGAGCGATTTATCCACAAAGTTCAATTTCATATTTCCAGGCAGACGTATCTAAACATCTGCCAGTTTCCCCATACCCTAACCTGGGATTATTCTTCGATCCATCAAGGCGCACAGAAGGTGGGAGGATTTACAGCGTCCATGATTACCACCCCCCTTTAGGAATTATCAATACCTGGCTGACTGAATATCCAGCAATTGGGGTAAAGATCTCTCCTGGGGTAAATCTGGATGAGTTGCGGGGTTTCGAGGCAGAGCTGGAATTTATCTCGCTGAGGGGAGAGCTGAAGGAAGCCGTCCTGTGGTTTGGTTCTTTGAAGACGTCCTGCCGGCGAGCTACGGTGCTTCCCGGTCCGTATACTTTGGAAGAAGACTTTGTGTACTCTGAAGAAGAAGATCGGGAACGGCTTCCGCTGGATGAGCCGCACAAATGCCTTTATGAACCTGACCCCTCCATTCTGCGTTCAAAGCTGGTATCTAAATTAGGTGAAATAATAGGTGCAGCGCAGCTTGACCACGATATCGCCTACCTCACGGCAGACAAGTTTGTGGAGACACCGTTTGCGCGTGGCTGGCAGGTGGAGGATTGGTTTCCGTTTGGATTGAAACGCCTGAGAGCTGTTTTAAGGGAACGAGGGGTTGGAAAGGTTGTGGTCAAGAAAAGGGGTTCACCGATTCAGCCGGAAGATTTGATCCGTGACCTGCGATTAAAGGGGGACCAGGAAAGAGTGATCTTTTTAACCCACCTGAGGGGGAAACCAATAGTGGTGATTTGTTTACCCAGATTATTACCTGAAGGTAGTTGAAATTAAAAAAACCTGATAGATAATCTTAGTCAGTGAAAAGGGGTAAATGACCCAAGGAAATGATGTGCCCCCAACTTTTCTGGTCACCTTCGGTCAGGATGGCTGCTTCGGCGACAACTTGAGCCTGCACCTTTTCCATAACCAGCTGCATCCCTTTCAGGGTAGAGCCGGTGCTGATCACATCATCCAGCAATACAACCCGCCGAGATCGAAGCAGCTCTTGATCCTTCTCATCCAGGAAGAGGGATTGTGTTTTTCCGGTGGTGATCGAAAGGGATTCAGCTTGGATGGTATCACCCATGTATGGTTTATATACCTTGCGTAAGACAATGTACGGTTTTTGAGTTTCGATAGCCAAAGCATGAGCCAGGGGGATGCTTTTAGCTTCTGCGGTTACCAGGATGTCGTAATCAAAGGCATCGAGCTTGGATTTTAACGCGCTAGAGCAGGCATTAACCAACTCAGTATCACCTAGAATGTTGAGTACTGCGATGCTCAATCCAGGTTGAATTTCGAAGAGTGGTAATTCTCGCCGAACCCCAGCAATCTCGATAGGATAAGTTTTCCGATTCTCGCTCATTTCCCTTCCTTAAGTTTGCAGGTATAAAACATTCTAGATGAGTAAACCCAACAATTTTTGTGATGAAATCCAAGGGACAAGTTTATCACAGAAGTGGTGCTTAAATTGGGCTTAATTAGACTATTATGGATAAGTTCTTTTCAAAAAGGTTCTTTTGCTGGCTTATGGTGCTATAATCCAACCCATGGAAGTAGAACTCCCTGAGAACATGTTGAGGTGTCCTCAGTGTGGGGGTGATCTGCGGGCCGACCACGGGCAGATATTCTTATCCTGCCCCTACTGTAATTCAACCGTTTATTTAGATAAGAGCCAGGTTGTCTTCCATTGGTACCTGACTCCAACTTTGGAGGAGAATCAAGCGCGAGGTGCTTTAGCTCGTTGGATGGCAGGCAACTTGACGATCAAAGACCTGGATAAGAAATCACAGGTTATAAGCACCTCATTTGAATATTTCCCATTATGGTATTTTAAGAAAAGCGATTCTAAGGGAAAGGAAAGCCTCTATCTCGAACCTGCTGCGGCAATTTCTGTCAGTGAGTTACGCAATTTGCGCTTACCGGCAGGTGATTTGAAAAGATATGACGACACAATTGCTGCGCATGCACATCCACCCAGTGTCCCTTTGCGGACCGCCCTGGGCTGGTTAAGAGAACATCACAATGTAGGTGAAGGCGAGGTGCAGGAACAGGCATTGGTGCACATCCCAATTTTCACCTTCAAGTATGTTTTCGAGGGAATTGCCTACACCACTGTCGTGGAAGCTGCGACGGGTATCGTTTTTGCCAATATTTACCCCGCAAAAGCGGAAGGTCCCTATCTATTGGCTGGAGGTGCAGCTGCATTGGTCTTCTTGTGCCTGGCCAGTTTCCCTTTAGTGGGGTTGGTTAGCGCTGGTATTGGTGGAGCGGGCATCGGGCTTTTAGCCTGTTCTGGCTTGGGAATACTTGCTGCACCGCTGTTGTTCGCGCTTGCAGTTTGGGTGGCTGCCAAAGTATGAGTGAATTACCGGCATTACATGGTTTGAACTGCCCGCGCTGTGGGGGTATGGTGCCAATACCTGAGGGTCAGTTGATCGTGCGCTGCCCGTATTGTGATTTGAGATCTTTCGTGCGTGGCGAGCGGGGTTTACAACGCTTCCAAATGCCCCAGCGCATCGGACGCGAGCAAGCCACCAACGTTCTGAAGCAATTCTTGGGAGGCAATTGGGCGATTGCCCGCGATGCGGGTAAGACGGCGAAATTAGAGGAGACATTCCTGGTCCACTTACCTTTCTGGGTGGTTTGGGGAAGGGTGGCTGCCTGGGCATTCGGTGAAAAAAAGGTGGGAAGTGGGAAAGACGCCCGTTATGAACCACGCGAAGTGCGCCTGGTAAATGAGATGACCTGGAATGGGGCAGCGTGTGATGTTGGCGAGTTTGGTGTAACCCAGGTAGCCTTGGATGGTGCTGTCCTGGAAGCTTACGATGTCGATGGGCTGCATGAGCGGGGATTGGTATTTGAGCCAGTTGGCTCTCTCCAGCAGGCAAAGAAAGCAGCTGAAGACCAATTTCAAGCTGAAATCCGTAAGAGACTCAGATTAGACCGCATCTCGCAAACCTTCGTGCGCATGTTCCGCCGCCGGTATGGCTTGGTATATTACCCTATGTGGGTGCTGCGCTATTTGTATAAAGGCCGGCACTTCCAGGTTGTAGTAGACGGTTTTTCAAGCAGGGTATTGTATGGTAAAGCTCCCGGGAATACCCTGTTCCGAGCAGCAGTGTTGGTTTTAGGTATGGCTTTAGGAGCCTTCCTGGCTGTGGATGCCTCTGCATTTGCTTTTAGTTTGACTAGTAGTGATGAGGGTGGATTTCTCGCCCTGGGTGTGTTTTTGATTATCACTGGTCTGGGGGTAATGTTCGTGTCTTATCGCAAATTCCGTTATGGAGAGGAATACGAATACCGTGCCGGCAAACCTAAGTTCTTGGGGGCAATCGATAACCCGTTGGAAATATTCTCGGAGGGCTTGAGTTCTCTAAATGTCAAGGAACTTGAAAAGTGGACAGACCGATTGAGTTAGTGCCTCTTTTGTGTATTCAATGCAGTGTGCCTATCCAAGCTGGGATTGATGAGATCGCCTGGGCATGTGAGAATTGCGGGCGGGGGCAGATGCTTGATGAGATTGAAGGTCTCACCTCACTGGAGATATTCTTTTCGGCAGATATCCCTCCCAACAGCTTAGGTAAGCCTTATTGGATAACCAAGGCTACTGTGAGCTTGCAGCGTGAAGCCTACGGTATTCTTGGAAAACAAAACGGGGTGGCAAACCGCTTCTGGAGCCATCCGCGCCAATTCTTCATCCCCGCTTTCGCCAGTTCGTTAGAAGACATGATAGCGACTGGGAAACGTTTGCTGATAGATCCTCCATCTTTACACTCTGGCCCACCTGTAAAGTTCGAGGCGGTAACACTGCATAAGGATGATGTGATCTCAGCGGTAGAGTTTATCATTGTTGGCATCGAGGCTGGACGCAAGGATAAGGTCAAAAGGGTCGATTTTACACTGGATTTTGATGAGCCAGTACTTTGGATTCTTGAATAATCACATTTAGAACCTGGTAAGAAGAGATCTCAGGTGATTCATAATCCTTCCAAAGTGAATAGGTTCCTTTCAATAAGGGTCAAGGTTACAGTATTTTTACTGCTCCTGGTTTCATTTGCTTTCATCCTATGTTCCTATTATCACCAGGGACTGCTTTCTTTAGAAAAAATAACTCCAGCATTAACTGAGGTTGCAGCTGGTGATTGGTATAGTGTGTATTTTGCTGATCCCGGAAGCCCAAACAGTCTCTCATACCGAGCAGGACCGGAAGAGCACCTGGCGGCAGCCATCGACCAGGCACGTTTGAGCGTAGACGTTGCCATATATGACTTCGATCTGTGGAGGCTGAGGGATGCATTATTGGCTGCTGATCAACGTGGGGTAGCGCTTAGGCTGCTTTGCGATGGCAGCAAGATCGCTAAACCAGAAATTCAAGCCTTAATCGAAGCAGGGATCCCGGTTAAAGGAAGCTGGGGTTATGGATTGATGCACAATAAATTTGTCATCATCGATCGTAGGGAGGTATGGACGGGATCGATGAATTTCACCCGCACAGGGGCTTATCTCAATAATAATAATCTGATCCGCATACGTTCAACTCGTCTGGCTCAGAATTACCTGGTGGAATTCGAGGAAATGTTCATCGATGGGATGTTTGGATCTAGTTCTCCATCTAATACGCCTTATCCTACATTTATGATTGAAGGGACGCAGATAGAGGTGTATTTTTCACCGGATGACAGCACAGAAGCTCAAATCATACGTCTGCTTGGTGAGGCGGAAACGAGTATTTACTTTATGGCTTATTCATTCACCTCGAGTGCAATCGCGGATGCAATGATAGACAAAGCACAGTCAGGCGTGACCGTTTCGGGAGTGTTTGAGCGGACGCAATACCGATCAAATATCGGGAGTGAGTTTATTTCATTCGCTGCAGCTGGTTTGGATGTGCGCTTGGATGGGAACCCGCGTAATATGCACCATAAAGTCATTATCATAGATGAGAGAGTGGTGATAACCGGGTCGTATAATTTTTCCAGCAGCGCCGGGACACTCAATGACGAGAATTCGATCATCATTCATAATAAAGAGATTGCCCGCCTTTACCTGGATGAGTTTGAACGAGTATTCAATGAAGGCATCGAATAAATTCCGTCCTAAAATCAAATTGAGGTGCACCCAAACCACCATGGAGGGGAGGCCTAATTGTGGCATTCGATATAAATT
>JACUUU010000222.1 GCA_014859065.1 Anaerolineales bacterium | reverse complement strand
TTTGGAGCGGAAGCTCAAGGAGCTGAGGCGTTTGGAGCGGAAGCTCAAGGAGCTGAGGCGTTTGGAGCGGAAGCTCAAGGAGCTGGACTGGGTGGTGAATTAGAGGCCTCTCGATCTGGAAATTGGCTGTTACGTCTGGCTGCTGCTCTCGGTATCCGTGGCGGCGGCGGTGGTGGAGGCCCGAGGAATATAGATATGTACTAAGACGACCCTAAATAACCGCATCACGGGCTTGTAGAAACTTTGGAGCTGTCTGCATTTACCTGTCCAAATTTCCTGCCCAGTTAGAGGGGATACACATCTCAAAGGGACGCTCTCATGTAGAGCGTCCCTTTGGAGGTAGCCAGGGATCAGTTTTTCCAATTATTCCTAAAATGAACTGCTTGGGAAGTCAGCAGGTAAGGGAAGGTGTTGATTGTTTTTCATGGATATCCTTGATGGATATTGCTGATAAAAAATGATGACTTGATCCAGGATGATTAGGTTTCAGCTGTTTTGTTCGCCCGCTCAGATTTTCCAGGTGATGATGAAAGCTAAGGTGAAGAGAGTGCTTACCAATAACTGTCGCAGACCGATCACAGTAGGTTTTACCCCAACAGCAGGGTGAATTATGCCCCAGATCGTCTCTATCCATTGAATCAAATAGGCACCAGGCAGGAAGATTGGTATTCGGGTTGTTATTGCCAGGATGGTGACAGTCGCCAGGTTGAATGTAGTATAGAACAATGCACGCCGACCTATCTTCAAGCGGGTTGGTATATCTGGGGTTTTCGCCAGCACGCGCTGTTCCAGACGTAAATAAGCATGTACGATGGAGGCAGCTGACTGCAGCCAAACCAGGGCAAACATCAACCATCCCAGCGGATCTGGATAGCCGACTCCAACCCAATATGCAGCAGGAGCCGACAGTGCCAGAACCCCGCTGCCGATAATTTCGACACCTAACTGGCGGCGTTCTGCCCGTTTGCTGACCAGGTAAAGATGCCAGCAAAAGACAAGTAAGCCTGGGATTGCCAGGACTAAAAGGTAGGAGTATCCTTCATGCAGTAAACCTGCCAATGCCAATAAGCCGATCAAAGAGTAGCAAAGTGACCAGAACCAGGCAGCAGTGAGATCTCGGCGTGAGCGCCGCCGGCTGTAAACTTTAACCACCGTTGCTACTGGTTGGCGCAGCAAAAAAACCGTTAATGCTGCCATGACCAGGTAGGTCGTTGCAGTAGTCCAGGTACCTCCCGCAAACAGGCCAATCAAGAGCGGGCTGAACAGGAACACCCAGGCACCATGATCGCTGGGTAAGGCTATGTGCCGGCGGAAAATACTTTCTGTGATTTTCTGGAATCCATTATTCATGAAGAAGCAATTTGTATGCAGGTATTCTCTCTTAGTCTTCCAAAAGAACTAATGCTTTCTCCAGGCTATTAGCATAATTCCAGATAAATCTAAAGGATGCCTGGAGAAACCCTGTATTGTTCCATTGAAGTCGTTCCCTAGTTATTGAAGTATATTTGACGGAACACTAATTATACTTCCAATGTCTGCTAACTATCTTGAAGATTCATGAATTATATTTGATATGTAAGGGTTCTTTGATGGTGGAGATTGAATCTGGTCACAGCGGTGCTCAATAAATTCTACATCTCAGGTCAGTAAAAATATTCATAACATAATCTTGGGGTTCGATTTTTGGGCTATAATTGGGTTATTGTAAAAGGCTCGAGCTCGCAAGCTCAGGTTGACTAAATGCGCAAGTTGCTATGGATAGGAGAGGAAAAAAATGTTAAAGTATCACATCTTTCAAATCAAGAAACTGACTGTTAAAAGCCAATTCAAGTGGTTGGGTTTGATCGCTGTATTAATCTTGTTCGGTCTCAGCGGTGTCGGGGTACTGAACCAGGTACAGGCGACCGAATCTTCCGCGCAACCGCTTGTTCAATCTCCAGCCAGCTTGTTCGGGGTGGAGATGTCCCAGATTTCCCTTGAAGGAGGGTTGGAGCAAATGGATCAAGCGGGGGTGTACTACCTCCGCCGTAATGCTTTGATGTGGTCCCAGGTTCAGCCTGAAGAGGGCATGGAGATCGACTGGAGCGCTGCAGCTGCCCTTGAAGAGGAGCTGATCAATGCCGCCGAGCGCGACATGCCGGTCATCCTGGTGGTTCGCAGTACTCCTGAGTGGGCGAGGTTGGTTCCAGATAAAGCCTGCAGCTCAGTGAGAGAGGACAAACTCGCTGCTTTTGCCTATTTTATGGGTGAAGCAGTTGCCCGCTATAGTGTCCCTCCGTATAATGTCAAGTTTTGGGAGATATGGAACGAACCGGACGTAGATCCAAGCTTGGTATCATCCGAGAGTCTTTTTGGTTGTTGGGGAGACATGAATGACGAAGAATATTATGGCGGCGGTTATTACGCCGCAGCTTTAAAGGCTGTATACCCCGCAATTAAAGTTGCTGACCCGCAAGCTTATGTATTGATTGGGGGTTTGCTGCTCGATTGCGACCCCAATAACCCTCCGGATGACCCCCCCGGGTCTGGGCAACCCAAGGATTGCACCTCCTCAAGGTACCTGGAGGGGATATTGGTCAATGATGGTGGTGATTATTTCGATGGTGTAAGTTTCCACGCCTACGATTTTTACAATTTTGAGGAAGGCACATACAATAATAGCAACTGGCATTCCGCCTGGAATACGACCGGACCGGTAATCTCTGCCAAAACCAGCTTTATCCGTAGTGTCCTTACAGAATATGGGGTAGCAGGAAAAGATGTGTGGAATACAGAAACTTCTCTATTCTGCACTGAACCCGAGGTTTGCCACCTTGACACTGACTTTGAGTTTACCAAAGCTTATTACGTACCCCAATCTTACGCCCAGGCGATTGAATTGAACTTACGGGCAAACGTATGGTACGCCGCCATGGCTGGCTGGCGTGATTCCGATCTGTTGTACAGCGATGGGAGTCCGCGTTTAGCTTACTTCTCATACCAGTTTGCCCAGTCGCAGCTGCATGATGCAGCTTTTGTCCGCCAGGTTGAAGAGTATCAGGGTGTCTTTGGTTACGTATTCCACCATCCAGACCGCAGCATGTGGCTTTTGTGGTCAGGAGATGGCGAGGAGCATACGATTACGCTGCCAGATATCCCTCTGCAAGCTTTTGATGCCTTCGGGAATGAGATGAGTGTCGGCCCAACTGTCCAGGTAACACTGCTGCCAATCTATTTGGAATGGCAGCCGTTCGAACGCATCTATATGCCCATTACTTATAAGAACAATTAATCTGGCGTACAATCGAATTGAAATAGTTTTTTCTGTGATAACCAAGAGGCTGTCTCAAATTTGGACAGCCTCTTCCTAAATCTATTTTGTTCAATAATTTAATCTGGTCTATACTTTCAGGTGTACTTTGGATGTCATTTGCTCTTCGATGCTTTCGGGGGCACCTGGAAGGCGCATTGCTTTGACTACTACATCCACCAGAGATACTACCCCTACACCTAAACCATAATGACCGCTGAGGTCTCCTAGTTGCAAGCGGCAGTTCTCACACGCTGCTGCAACCATCTGGGCGCCGCATCTCTTGACCTGATCGGCTTTCGGCTTTCCAGCCAACATTCGCAAATCGTAGGTTTCTGGGACAGCCACCAATCCCGCTCCACCACCGCAGCAGTAAGCTTCCTCCCGGTTGGGGGTCATCTCATAAAAATTGGAAGCTGCTGCCTGTAAGATCAGGCGTGACTCTTCGATTACTCCCCCTTTACGCCCCAAATTGCAGGAATCGTGATAGGTGATGGTTTCAGGGTTAGCGGATGGGTCGAGTTGTAGGCGAGCATCCTGGATATACTCAGCGATGACTTCAACGATACTGCGAACACGGAAATTGAACGCATCGCCGAACCAATTAGGCGCCAGCCAGCGCATGGCATAATAGGCATGTCCGCATTCGGAGATTACGATCTCCTCCACTCCCAATTCATTGGCTTCGTCAACAATACGTTTGGCTATTTCTTTCGCACGCGACGCATCTCCTAAGAAAAGACCGTAATTTGCTGCTTCGAAGATGCTGAGCGTCCAGCTCTCTCCAATGGTTTCGAACACCGCCGCTGCTGGCAGGATGGTGTGTGCACCAGCCAATGCGACATACAGTATTTTCGCGCCTTGTTTTTGCACCGGGATGCTGGCGTTTGGATTTCCGGTCAGGGAGCGCAGTTCAGCCTCCATATCTTGGATACTTTCCTTGAAGAAATCGAGGTATATGGATGTATCGCGCCCTTTCTCGATGGCTGCATCTGCCAGCATTTCCAGGATTTCAGGCGCATGTCCACTGGCAGTGCTCATAGCTCTCAATGCGGTCATCAGGAGCGGAGTATCCACGCCCAGGGGACAGTTGATGGTGCAGCGGTAGCATAGGGTGCATTTGTTGAACGCCAGATCAGCCAGTTCAGTCAGCTTCGTCTCAGTTAGCTGCGTTGCACCTGTCCATGCAGGGAACAGACGGCTGAGGAAATCGTTTCCCTGCCGATAAACCTTGCGCAGTTCCTCAGCTCGCGCAGCCGGGACATTCTCGGGTGTAGGCTCTGCTTGGTAATAATGACAGGCTTCGGCGCATATCCCGCAGCGCGCACAGACCTCTAATGCTGCAACCAGCGGTTGGTTAAGTTGTTTGTTGAGGATATTAAGGGCTGTTTCGATTTTTGATTTTTCCATGCTTCACCTTGCAAAGCCAGCACTGCTGGTAGGATGCTGGTGGGGGAGGACATTACGCCTGCCGAAGAATTTTCCAAAAAACCGGCGCGAGAAAGCGAAGTACAGGCAGTGCCGGATCTTACTGAAAGGCGCGTAGATCAGCAAAATGGCGCTGATGATATAGAAGAGTGCCATGGTGGCTGGGATCAGCATGCTGAGACCGGCTGCTCCTAGAAAAAGGCTGACCAGCAGGACCGCGAAATAATCATCCGGGTTGCTCAAATTTCTCAGGTTAGCTTCTATGAAGCGAGAAGCAAAACCAGCCAATCCTAAGATACCTCCCAATGTTGCAGCTATTCCAAGCACAAGCCTGAATTGAAAATCCATGCTCGCAAACCAGGGGCTGCCCAATAAAATGATGAATCCCACGATGATTCCCCCATGAAAAGCGACCCCACGTGTATAGGCAAGCCAATGACGCCGGGTAGATTCTTTCGCCCAAGGCGCCATACCAAGGGTATAGGCATACAATACCCCACTGGTGGGATTACCTTTTTCAGGCGCCACATCGACGGGGGAGGACATCTTCAGCAACGACTTCAGGCGCAATCCAAACACCACGAGCGAGAAGATAAGTGCCAGTCCAGCGACAATCTGTGATAGGGTGGTCACATCCATAACAATCCCTTTAATTCAGGCGTCGAACCAGAAAGTAGAATTGTTTGTCTTGCTTTTCCAGGGTTACCAGCTCGTTTCCTGTGGAGCGGCACCAGGCAGGGATGTCAGACATCACACCTGGGTCCGTGGCAAAGGCTTCGATAGTCTGTCCAACCTCAACTTCTTTGATCGCTTTCGCCATTTTTACCACCGGTATGGGGCATAGTAAGCCTTTTAGATCTAATGAAATTTCAGATTTGACTTCAGTCATTGAGTAATACCTCCAAATTTTCCCTTATGGGGTTGATTTTAGTCATTAAATTTCTGCGCCTAGAAAATAGACGCTTTTTGGTATTCCTGGTGTTCCGACAAATATGCTTCTATGATCAGGCAACCTCTTTGACGGAATAGTTTTGGCTTTTCCAGGCATCTTTTTTTTATTGCCCGAAACTACACTTGCAGCCTGTGTAAAACTCTAGATAAAAAGAGTAATTTTGCTTTCGGAAGCTTCCTCCAAAAAGGTTGCCACACCCACTGCCGGGGTGACGTTTTCTTGAAAGGTAGTTGGATCAATCTCCATTACATCCATGCTCATTTGGCAGGGCATCATTTTCACGCCCAGGTCTACAGCCATCTCGTAGAATTCAGGCAAGGAAGAAACACCTTTTTGTTTCATCATCAACTTGAACATCCAACGTCCCAATCCACCCATATTCAGGCGGCTGGGTCCGATAGCGTCTAATCCTCCGCGATT
>JACUUU010000008.1 GCA_014859065.1 Anaerolineales bacterium | reverse complement strand
TGTCATCACGAATTAAGGCATGTCTTCTCTGCTGGTCACGGTGAAGTTGATATTATTGAGTTTACGATACCTTCTGCTTGGAACGATCGTCTTTTAAGCGAATTGATCCCAGATGGCTGTCAACCAATCGCGCTGACCCGCTCTGGAAACGCATTCTTGCCTAGTGCTGACAGTAAATTAAAACAAGATGATGTCCTGTTGATTAGCGCAAATCAATCTGCAATTGACACTTTACGCATCCGATTGGATGAAAAGAGGATTGTGTAATATGTTTGTATTAATTGTAGGCGGAGGACGGACAGGCACAGAACTGGCTCAAATGCTACTTGGGCTAAACCACGAAATATCGATCATCGAAAACCGACCAGATTTTCTCGCTCGAATGCACCGAGAAATACCAACCGAGGCGATTTATCAGGGATCAGCAATTTCTTGCAACGTTCTCGAAAACGCTGGCATTCGCCGAGCTCATGTCCTTGCCGCTTGTTCATCCAGTGATCCAGAAAACCTGATCGTTTGTTATCTTGCACGACAAAGATATGATGTCCCACGAACGATTGCTCGCGTCAATGACCCCCGGAATGCATGGCTGTTCGACCAGAAATTCTTTGTAGATGTCGCCTTAAATCATTCTGAAGTTATGGCAAAGTTAATCGAGGAAGAGATGTCATTAGGCGATATGATGACGTTACTTAAGCTGCGTCGGGGAGAATATTCTCTAGTCGAAGAGAAGATCCCACATGGGGCAACTGCGATTGGAACAGCAATCAAAGACCTGAACTTGCCAGAAAATTGTGTCATTGCTGCAATAATCCGCCATGGGAAAATTTTAACTCCACATGGAGATACAACCTTCGAAGTAAACGATGAAGTCCTCGCAATCACTGATCGCTCAGGTGCTGAACAACTTTCTACCCTTCTTTCACCTGATTGGTAATAGACAAGAAATTTACAGACTTATCCTTTTAATGATCCTGCCAGTAATCCACGAATAAAGAAGCGACCAAGGAAGATGTATACCAGTAGGGTTGGTAGGGCAGCTAAGAAAGCTCCAGCCATTTGTACATTCCATTCAACGATATAACTGCCAGCCAAGTTGTACAGCGCAACGGTTACCGGTCGCACAGCTGGATTTTGGGTCAGTATGACAGCAAAAAGAAACTCATTCCAAATCGAAGTGAACTGCCAAATGAGCCCAACTGCAAAAGCGGGCATAGAAAGGGGCAACAATACCCATCGATAAATACCCAGTAAGCCAGCGCCATCAATCTTTGCCGCATCCACTAACTCAGTTGGAACAGCAGCATAGTAATTACGGAATATCAGGGTGGTAATCGGGATTCCATAAACGATGTGTGCGAAAGCCAGACCACTGATATTCCCATACCCTGGTAGAAGCCAAAGCAACTCGCGTGGATAACCCATTGACAATGCAGTATTGGTAATACTCTGGAGTGTCTGCACCAGAGGGATCAGGATGCTCTGATAAGGGATAAACATCCCGAACAGAATAAGAGGGAAGAGGATTTCCGAGAAGCGAAAACGCCATTTTGAAAGGATATATCCATTCACAGACCCTAAAATTGCTGAAATAATGGCAGCTGGAATTGTAAGCACCAGGCTGTTTTTGAAATGAGGCTGCAGGCTGGTGAAAGCATCCCGGAAACTTTCTAGACTGGGGACTGATGGGAGCTGCCACATCAGATCCAGACTGGCTTCAGCATAAGATTTTAATCCAGTGACTAATAAGACATAGATTGGAGTAAGGTAAAACGCTGATGCAATCAGCAGGATCAAGTAAAGGATAGTTCGAGAGGTCAGCCTTGGGAGCTTGCGGGTAAAGAACCTGAATCTTTGGGATAATGCTTGATCCGAATGGCGGTGAATTGTCGATATGGAGGCAGATGTATCCGTATTCTTCATACTTCGGCCTCCGTCCGGCTACTGTAAATGAGGTAATGGACTATCAAAAAGCTGACAGTCACCAGCATGAAAATAGCGATTGAAGCACCTTGAGCAAAATTATTGCCGTGAAATGTTGTCTCGAACATGAAGTACGCCGGCACATCGGTAGCAAAACCTGGGCCCCTCTTACTCATCGCCGCAACCAGGTCAAAAATTTTCAGTGAGATATGGCCCAGGATGATAACAGCGCTTAAAGTAACTGGGCGGAGCATGGGTAGGACAATATGCCGATATACTTGCAATTCATTGGCGCCATCGACTCGAGCAGCCTCACGCAATTCCTCCGGAATCCCCCGCAGCCCTGCCAGATACATAGCCATGACAAAGCCCGACATTTGCCAGGTTGCTGCGATCACAATAGAGATCAGTGCTACGGGGATACCATATAATGGGTTAGCAAGGAATCCTAATCCGACAGACTCAAGGAATTGCCCTAACTGGCTGCTGGCAGAAATATGCAAAATTGTCGGATCGGTATACCATTTAAGTGGGGGAAGGTTTAACTGATCTAAGATTACATTAACACCTGTCAAGCGACCAATGGCTGGATCGCCTGGAGCCAACAACCAGCGCCAAACAACGCCAGTCACAATAAAGGACACCGCCATAGGGAAAAGAAAAAGACTGCGGAAGAAGTTTTCACCGCGGATACGTTGGTCAAGCACTACAGCCAACGACAGTCCAACACCAATACAAGCAGTCAGGAAAAAAACAGTAAAAATTATTGTGTTGCGAATATCTATATGGAAGCGCGGGTTTGAAAACAAACGAACAAAATTGTGAACCCCTCTAAAGGTCATATCAGGTCGCAAACCTTCCCAACTGGAGAATGAAACCCATACGCTCCAACCAATAAATCCATAAACAAACAGGGCAATAAGGATAATAGATGGAGATATCAATAATATTGAATATAAACGATCTCGGTTAATTCTCCGCAACATGCTGTATTACACCATTGAGACCAGGCAGCTCAGAGAGCTGCCTGGTCTGTTGTCGCTCAAAACTTACTGACAGATTCCAGAGTCAACGCATGATTGAGCCAAGCCAGCTTGAGCCGCGGCTACATCAAGATTTGTGACAAAGGTGGTCATCACATCATTGATCAGCGCAACCCAAGATTCAGGCGCCGCAGCCCCATGAGCCAGACTCGGCACAATCGTGTGGTTCTCCCAATCCTGCATGGCACCTTGCAGGTATATGTTAAACAGATTGGGGTCACAATCATTTCGGGCGCAAATGGATCCTTTCACCGGGTTGAATGCCTCTTGTCCTTCTTTTGACCCTACCAAACGCAGCCATTCAATGGCATTATCACGGTTGGGTGGGTTTTGAGGTAACCCAAAGGTATCAGAAAGGGCAACGAATATCCCATCTGTGCCAGGTGGCAAAGCCCAACCCGAATGTTCAAAGCCTTTCGCCATGTTGTCAGCATCGACCCAGTCTCCCATGATGGTCATGCCAGCACGACCCTGGATAACCAAATCATTGGCCTGGTCCCATGAGAGCGCGGAGTGATCTGGGTTGGCATATTCGAGCATGCGAGCCATATTTTCGAGTGCCAGGGTAACTTCCGGACCATACCAGTCTGTGTCCCCCGTCCATAAGCCGTTATATAGATCCGGACTCATGCTGCCTGCCAGGACAACCTCAAATAAGTGGATGGAAGCCCAGATACCGACATCGCCCAACGCCAGAGGCGTAATGCCTTCGGCCTGCATTTCCTCCGCCAGAGCGAAGAACTCATTAAAGGTGACCGGGGGCGTCCAACCATACTGATCGAAAACCTCCCGGTTGTACCACAGAACGTTAGCGCGGTGTATGTTCACTGGGACAGTCCAGATATCGCCCTCGTAGCTGATGATATCCAGAACACCCTGAGGGTAGTACTGCTCCCATCCTTCCTGCTGGTAGATAAAAGTTACCGGCTCCATAAACCCATCAACTACCCATGTTTCGGTGAGTTCCTGCCCCATATGTACTTGGAATGAATCCGGAGGGTCACCACCAAGCATACGGGCGGTCAATGCTGGCTTCGCTTCAAAACCTGCTCCTCCTGCAACAGTGGCATTGATTATTTCAACTTGGGGGAATTTTTCGTTATACAGGCTAAAAAGGTTTTCCAAACCAGCAGCTTCTCCACCGGTGGTCCACCATGAGAAGATTTCGAGTTGACCGGTAATTTCTTCTGGTGGTGGTTCTACTTCAGGTGGTTCATCGGGTGGTTGTGTGGGTTCGGGTGTGGGAGTCTCTGCAGGACCACAAGCCGTTAACAAAAGTACGAAGATTAACAGCAGATTTAACATCGCTAAATATTTGATTTTTATTGTGGACATTTAACTCCTCCTCTTTTGTTATTCGATCTTCTTGCTATAGATCTGAATTCGAGTAAAACAATGTTTGACAATTTCGTATAGAATCACCTCCTTAAACTCTAGCCGACTGCATTTGGATGGGCTTGATAGTTGTGGGATTTGTCATGTTTTCTTGAATGACCATCGCAGCTGCACCGATAGCACTGGCTTCTTGGCGAAATGCTGAAAGGACGATTGTGGTGTGTATACGATTCGCATGCAAGGCGCGTTCATCGACAGCTTTAAGGATAGAAGGCATTAGAAATTCACCGACCACACTCAATGCACCACCGATTACAACCATTTCTGGATTAAATATATTGATCATATTTGCAACACCTAATCCAATAGCTGCCCCGGTTTCATCTAAAGCCTCCAGAACTTCGGAGTCGCCCCGTTCAGCAGCCTGTTTGATTACAGGCAAAGATAGAGATATATTATCTTCCCCCAAAAGCTCTGTTATCAAACTGCGTCTGCCGACTTCCAACCTAGCTCTAACCCTCTCAAATAGTGCTGACTGATTTGCGGTATTCTCCCAACATCCTCGGTTCCCACAGCGACAAGGTTTATGTTGGTCAATTAACACACTTGTATGTCCAATCTCGCCAGCTAAACCTCTAGCTCCACGATAAATATCTCCATTTAGGAACAAACCACCTCCCACCCCAACACCGGCGACAATAAAAAGGAAATGTTGTTCTTTGCGCCCTACCCCAAAAAGATGTTCACCCAAAGCAGCTGCATTGGCATCATTATCAACAAAAATGGTTAAACCCGTCTGGTCCAAAAAAATTTTCTGAAGAGGCACATCTCGCCATTGAAGATTGGGAGAAAATACCAGGATGCCTTTATTTACATCGACTAAACCAGGTAAAGTTATCCCCATTCCTAAAACCTGCCCCCCAGAATCAATACAAGATCTGTAAGCCTCATCTACTAATGCAGAAACTCGGGGAATAACTTCATCTTCTTGAGTTATCATCCCCAGATCTTCATAACGCCGCCAGATTATTTCACCGATAAAATTAGAAATGATTATTGAAATATATCCTACTCCGATCTCAACACCTATCCCCCAACCAGCGTTTGGATTGAGCTGTAAAATTGTGCCGGGACGCCCAATCCCGGAGGTATCATCTCCGACTTCGTTAATAAAGCCTCGATTGATCAATTCACCAACAAGGCTCGATATAGTTGATTTATTAAGACCAGTCAATTGAGCAAGTTGAGCGCGTGAGCGTGGTCCCCCGATATGTAGCCATTCCAGGACCGATGAGAGATTTTTAATTCTTACCAGAGATAAACCCCCTCGATGATCATTTCTCATTGGCTACCTCACAGATAGTTGCCAATCCATACTATATATGCTTATTATATCAAAATATATGCCCTTGTCAACCAGGATTTCAGTATTAATTGCCTGAATAAAAGGTAATTGTCCCTTAATTTAGTTGTTTATCCAGTCTAATTCTGGGGAGATTGTGTACAAATTTCACAACCTTGTTTGACCATATCACACCCATCGGGTATAATAATTGCTCGTCTATACCAGACAAATTCCGGTTTAATATGACCGGCCTGAACTCGATAAACGGCTTGTCCTGGCTTGAGCGAAAAGAGAGCCTGGTTTATCGAAGGAGGGTCTGGTTTTTATAAATGCCGATTTATGCACACAATTTGAAGGATTGCTATATGCCAAAACGTACCTACCAACCAAAAGTGCGCCGCCGACTTAGAAAGCACGGATTCCGGCAGCGCATGTCTACCTCAGAAGGTCGTCAGGTCTTAAAGAACCGGCGATTGAAAGGTCGCTCTCGATTGGCTGTTAAAAGAAACCACGTTAAGAAAGTAAATTGGAAGAGTTGATCGTTAACCAGCCGAATTCGTCATTTTCATTAAAGCACAGTTTGTCCTCCCTAGTTGAATCTCAACGGGAATTGAGATCAGACCCAAGTGAACATGTGAAACGAGAGTTCCGTCTAAGGAAATCATCTGATTTCAAGCGGGTGTGGCGCTACGGAAAATCGTATGCCCACCCGCTAATGGTGCTAATTGTTCGCAGGAACCAGGATGATCCTACCCGGATTGCTGTTTCTGCTGGTCGTTCGGTTGGTAAAGCTGTCCAGCGTAACCGGGCTAAACGCCTGCTGCGGGAAGCAATAAAACCAATTCTTGCACAGATTGAGCCTGGTTGGGATATCGTGCTAATTGCCAGAAAGCCACTGACAGAAACCTCACTCCAACAAACTCATTCTGTGTTAGTTGAGCTCATGAAAAAAACGAAACTGCTGAACTCTAAGAACAATCATGAATGTTAAGTTTCAGTTGAACAAAGATTACCCTAACGAACCTCGCCTTCGAGATTTGCCCCTTATACCAGTGAACCTGCCACGAATGATTATGCTTGGTTTGATACGCATCTATCAGTTCACGGTTTCACGCTTACTGCCTGCCAATACTTGCAGGTTTTATCCGAGCTGCTCACACTACGGTTATCAGGCTATTTATAAACATGGAGTGATTAAAGGAACGGCAATGGGAACCTGGAGATTATTGCGTTGCAATCCATTTAATGAAGGAGGTTATGATCCCGTACCTTAATCAGGAAACGGTGATTTTTTGACAACCAAGGAATTTTTATAGTGAACCAGAGTTGTCGACCCGATCAATGAGAAATATGAAGAAAAAGCACCTAACCATCACATTTTCGTTATTAATAGCAGCTTTCCTGGTTACCGGTTGCAGTGGGGAAATCTACGCATCCACCGGTTGGCCAGGTTTAACCGTCCATGAAGGTACCGCTTACTTGGCGTATGACAACCATGTCTTTGCCGTCGACTTAAATTCAAATGGGACCGAGAAATGGCGTTTTCCTGAAGAGTCTGAAGCACGCATTACTTTTTTTGCACCACCTACAATTACTCCGGATGGTCAATTGATTGTGGGCGGGTACAACAACGTACTCTACAGTCTCAACCCTGAGACCGGGCAAGTAAATTGGGAATTTACCGAAGCCCGCAACCGCTTCATTGCCAGCGCTTTAGCCACACATGATGGCATTTTTGCTCCGGACGGCGACAAGAATTTGTACGCATTGTCTCTTAATGGGGAGCTTAGATGGACCTTCTCAACTGAAAAACCAACCTGGGCGCGACCAGTCGCCCAACCAGAAAATGGGAACATTTACCTTCCATCGATGGACCAACGTATCTACGCGTTAAGATCTGATCTTAACGTTTTTGAACCCGTTCTTCTCTGGCAAACAGAAAAACTGGGGGGTGCAATCGTAGGCGTCCCTACACTGAGCGAAGATGGGATTCTCTATGTGGGCACATTCGGACGAATGATGTATGCCATACGAGCCAGCGATGGCATAATTCTCTGGCAAACAGAAACTGATGGTTGGGTCTGGGATGGACCAGCACTCGCCTCCGGACGACTCTATTTTGGCGATTTAGATGGTAACTTCTACGCGCTGAATGCGGGAAATGGTAACCAGTTCTGGAAACTATCTCCCGAGATACTCGATGGCCCTATCGTCGGCACCCCTCTGGTTGCTAATTCAACCATTTATGTCAGTACCGAATCCGGTTCGCTGTATGCCCTCACGACGGACGGCTCTATTCGCTGGTCACAGAATGTCGGAGGCAGGCTTCATGCCCCTCCCCAGATTTTTAACGATATACTCCTAGTGACGCCCACTCGAGGGGATAACCATCTCGTCGCACTGAATAGGAATGGCGGAATTCTATGGACTTTCTCACCATAATTCACCATTTCGGACGGGGAAGCATGTTAATTAAGACAGGAAATACTCGTAGATTTTTGAAATTAAGAAAGAAAGGCATAGAATTCTTTCAAGAGAAAGGATAACCAATCACGGCAGATTTGAAATGTGGGAAACCTTAATACTTAACCCAATGATAAATTCCTTGCTGGTGCTTTACAGCCTGGTGGGGCAGAACTTTGGCATAGCAATTATCATTTTCACTGTTCTGATGCGCATGCTCTTGTATCCACTAACAATGAAACAGATGAAGAGCGCTGCAGCCATGCAGGAAATGCAAAAATCGAAAAAATATCAGGATATTCAGAAGAAATACAAGAACGATCGCGAAAAGTTAGCTCAAGAGCAGATGAAACTTTACAAAGAGATGGGGGTCAATCCTTTTGGTTCCTGCTTGCCAATGATAATCCAATTACCAATAATGATTGGCTTTTACCAGTCCTTGATCCGTGCCCTTGCAGTCACACCAGTTCAACTGCTAGATTTCTCTCGCCATATTTATCCCTTCGTTGATGCAGCAGCTTTGATCCCACTGAATAATATATTTCTTTGGTTGGACTTAAGCCTCCCCGAAAGTGGGTCAGGCCTAGCCATCGCTGGATTTGGTCTCCCTATCATAACTATTCTGGTAGTTATTTCTACTTATCTCCAATCCAAGTTGATGACTCCAACCGCTGCCACAGGCGACCAAGGCGCCCAAATGACCAAAGCCATGAACATTTATATGCCTCTCCTTATGGGTTATCTGGCATATACTTTCTCTTCCGGTTTGGCGCTCTACTTCCTGATCAGCAACGTTGTAGGTGTCCTGCAATATGCCGCAATGGGCAAAGTCAATTGGCGCAATCTAATCCCGATGAAAAAATTGAGCACGAAGTAATTGGGGATTAAGCCTTATGAGGGAAAAATGATCGATAAACCAGCATCCCTGGAAGTAATTGCTCCGACAATAGAAGAAGCTCTAATCAAAGGGTTGGATGACCTGGGATTAACTGAAGACGCCGTTGATGTGGAGGTCCTGGATGAAGGTAGCCGTGGTTTATTTGGGCTGGGATCCCGTCACGCCAGAATTCGCTTGGTCATCAAGCAACCTATACAAGAAAAATCAGACACCATCAAGACCGAGGTAGCTACAACTGCGGAAAATATCGCAGATCAAATCGAACCCAACGATAAACCTGCATCTGCACCTGAAATCGAAAAGATGGAGGACGACTATATCCTGTTAACTGCACAGGACACAGTCGCTGAACTTTTAGATAAGATGAATATTAGGGCAAATGTTACAGCTGAGTACGGCGAAGTTGATGAGATTAGAAATCGGATCCCTGTGCATATAAATGTTACAGGCGATGATCTGAGCATTCTGATAGGTCGTCGAGCAGAAACACTAAACTCACTTCAATTTATCGCCAGCTTGATTGTCAGTAAAGAATTAGGCAAACATTTACCCCTAATTGTTGATGTTGAAGGTTATCGCATTCGGCGAGAACACCAACTGCGTAATTTAGCTCAGCGTATGGCTGACCAGGCAATCAAATCTGGTCGTCGTCAGGTTCTTGAACCAATGCCTGCCAATGAACGCCGCATAATCCATATCGAACTTAGGGACAATCCCCAGGTGGAGACAGAGAGTGTTGGTGAAGAACCCAATCGTAAAGTAACCATTATTCCCTTGAGCTGAATCAAAGCGGTATAATTTATCTATGTTTGCTCCAACCTACCTAGGACCTGTAGATTACCTAGTAATTGGTCATTTAACCCGGGACATTACACCAAAAGGTCCACAAATTGGGGGAACTGCACTCTATGCAGCCCTGACCGCACGTGCTTTAGGGTTGAGAGTAGGAATCGTTACGTCGTGGTCGGAGGAAATCTTTATCGACCAATTGAGTGACATCCCCATAATAAATTACCCCACAGAACACAGCACGACCTTTGAAAATATCACTACTCCTGAGGGGCGGATACAGAAATTACACAGTGTTGCTGCTAAACTTGACCTGTTTCTCCTCCCTGAAGCCTGGCGTAATCCAACTATCATCCATTTCGGGCCTGTTGCTCAAGAAATCGAACCAGGCATGACACGCCATTTTACAAACTCGCTGGTAGGCATCACACCTCAAGGGTGGTTACGCAGCTGGGATGATGAAGGGGTTGTTCATCCCTCAGAATGGCCAGAAGCCAGTTTCGTTCTTGGAAATGCAAACGCGGTTGTTTTGAGCGATGAAGATGTCGGTAACGATGAAGCACGAATTGAGGAGATGGCTACATACTGCCAAGTTCTCGTAGTGACTGAAAATATCGAAGGTGCACGGGTGTATTGGCATGGCGATGTCCGTCGCTTTCACCCACTACCAGTGGAATTGGTAGATGATATCGGTGCGGGAGACATCTTTGCGGCAGTTTTTTTTGTCAGGTTGTATACGACTCGCGACCCCTGGGAAGCAGCTCGCTTTGCCTCTCAGTTGGCTTCCCATTCCATCACTCGGTTTGGTATCAATAGCATTCCTACACTTCAAGAAATTGAAGAGAGTATGATCGAGGTGCTCTAATCTCCATGGCACGAATCTACACCCTGGCTAATCAAAAAGGTGGTGTAGGAAAAACCACAACTGCCATTAATCTAGGAGCATTTCTTGCGTATTATGGACAGAAAGTACTTCTGGTGGATTTGGATCCCCAAGCAAATGCAACATCTTGTTTAGGTGTTGATAAAAACAACGTTCGCAGTGGCACTTACGAAACTTTGATCCATCAAGGAGCAACCTCAGCACATATTTTGCATAACCCTCGTCTGAAGCTTTCTTTATTACCATCTTCTCCCGCACTGGCAGGCGCTGAGGTAGAATTGGTGAGTGAGATCGCTCGAGAAAGTTTTCTGAAAAATGCGTTAGTACCATTATCAAAACGCTATGATTATATTCTTATCGATTGTCCTCCTTCACTTGGCTTACTTACCCTAAATGGGTTGATCGCCGCTCAAAATGGGGTCATCATACCTGTTCAATGTGAATACCTACCCCTAGAAGGACTTGGTCTGCTGAACCATACCTTGGAACGAATCCGTACCGCTATCTATCCAGATCTTCGGGTGCGAGGTGTGGTGCTGACTATGTTTGACACCCGCACCAAGCTTTCTGCTGATGTTGTTGATGAAGTCCGGCTTCATTATCCAAATCGAGTTTTCAAAGCTATTATTCCTCGCAGCATCCGGCTTGCCGAAGCGCCTTCTTATGGATTACCGATCACAGTCTACTCACCTCAATCCAGCGGCGCTTTGGCGTATGCGGCTTTGGCACGAGAAATCCTTAGCGAAGACGGGATCGATATTGCGGTCACTTGATCACAACCATTCATTCACAGGAGTAGCATGACAAGAAAACCAGGTCTCGGTAAAGGCTTAGATGCCCTGATACCTACCAGTGATAAGGGTTCGCCGACAGAAACTGCTTTGCCTGAATCGTCGATCGCCCTGGTAGCTATCGACTGCATTTCTCCTAACCCACGGCAACCACGGACGCGTATGGATTCATCTGAATTGTCGGAGCTGGCTGCATCGATAAAAGAACATGGTGTTATCCAACCGTTGATCCTTACACAAGCCGCAGAATCCGGTCAATTCATCATAATCGCGGGTGAAAGACGCTGGTTAGCTGCAAATCAGGCTGGGATCAGTCATATCCCAGCAATCATCCGGGAAGCGAATGAACAACAATTGGTCGAATTGGCATTAGTTGAAAATGTACAGCGTGCTGATTTAGGTCCACTTGAAATTGCGGAAGCCTACCGCCAACTAAGCGATGACTTCGAACTTTCACATGAAGAAATTTCCAACCGAGTCGGTAAATCTCGCACAGCGATAACAAATACGCTTCGCTTACTTAATCTTCCAAATACTGTAAAGGATGCGCTAGCAAGCGGTAAGATCAGCGCTGGTCATGCCCGCGCTTTGCTGGCTCTGGCTACTCCTGAATCCCAAGTGGCAGCCACCCAAATAATCCTGCAACGCGACCTAACCGTCCGGCAAACTGAGGATTTGGTAAGAAAATTTGGAGGTGAAAGGGTTGAGAGACCTCCTAAACAGCCCGTTAATGCTGAAATTACAGCTTTGGAAGAAAGATTACGACAGGAGTTAGGCACCAAGGTAGTGCTCAAACATCGCCGGAAAGGTGGCGTTATAACAATACATTACTATTCTGAGGAAGAATTGAACTCCATTATTGAACATATTCTAGGTCCTCAATCAGCTCATTAGAAGAATATATGATTGAGGTATTGACAAACGCCAATATATACACCTTAGAACCCGATAACGCCACTGCCAGGGCATTAGCAATTGACAATGGTCGCATCCTCGCAATTGGCAATCCCGATCGATTAACGGCAGAATTTTCGGGAAAGGGAAAGACCATCGATCTCCAAGGTCGAACTGTGCTGCCTGGTTTGATCGATGCCCATATTCATCTTGAGCAATTTGCGCTCTTTTTGGAAAAACTGGATTGTGAAACCAAATCAATTTCAGATTGTTTGCAGCGTGTCCAGGATAGAGCCACAATCACTCCACCAGGAGAGTGGATTCTAGGGCATGGCTGGTATCAAAATGAATGGGATGATCATCCAGGATTCCCTTCGGCAACAGACCTGGATGCTGTTGCCCCTCACCATCCAGTATTCTTGACGGCCAAGTCCCTACACCTTGCCTGGGCTAATTCTGCTGCATTATCTGCTGCTGGCATCAACGAACACAGCAATGATATCCCTGGCGGAAGTATTGGTCGCGATCATAACGGTAAGCCTGATGGACTTTTATTCGAACAGGCAATGACGTTAGTCTCTCAAAATATCCCCAGGCACAGTGATGAATACGTGTACCAGGCAATAAATTCCGCCCAAAATGTCTTGTGGAGTATGGGGATCACCAGTGTTCACGACTTCGACCAGCGCCAATGTTTTCAAACTTTGCAATCCCTCCATAAGAACAAGCAATTAAATCTGCGTATTATCAAAGGTATTCCCCTTGAAGACCTGGATTATGCAATTGGTCTCGGATTGAGATCAGGTTTTGGTGACGAACTCTTGCGTATCGGTTCGATTAAATTATTCTCTGATGGCGCTTTAGGTCCTCGCACAGCAGCTATGCTCTCCCCATATCAGGGAGATGTTCAAAACCGAGGAATGCTGTTTATGGATGCCGAGGAGTTGTATGAACATGGTCGCAAAGCAGTTAGGAATGGATTGAGCCTGGCTATCCACGCGATCGGTGATCGGGCAAATCATGAAGTCCTTAAAGCTTTTGCAAAATTACGTTTGATCGAAGGTGAGATACAAGCCGCGCAGGGACTTCAATCCAATCTTTTACGCCATCGCATAGAACATGTCCAGATAATTCACCCTCAGGATGCGGTACAGATGGCTCATTTAAGAATAATCGCGTCAATGCAGCCTCTCCATGCCACCTCTGACTTCCCCGCAGCTGACCAACATTGGGGTGAACGTTCAGAAAACGCTTATGCTTGGCGTTCGTTATTAAATTTAGGTACGCCTTTAGCATTCGGTTCTGACGCTCCGGTTGAATCTCCAAACCCTTTTTGGGGCCTGCATGCTGCCGTCACTCGGCGCCGCCAGGATGGCTCCCCAGGACCAGATGGATGGCATCCAGAGCAACGTCTGAGGTTAATTGAAGGTCTGCATGCATATACCACTGGTGCAGCTTACGCTGCTGGGATAGACGACCGTCTGGGTAAATTATCTCCTGGTTACTTGGCAGATCTGGTGGTACTTGAAACAGACCCATTTTTGGATGACCCAAATAATTTATTCAACATGAAACCTGTTGGTACCATGGTAAATGGAAAATGGGTTTTCTGCACCTTTAATTGAAATCGATTGGTGAAAATTCTTCCAACTCCCAACTGATCGTTACATATCCCCCAATTTATTTATTATTATAATCTCAACTTCCTGACATCTCCTTCTCTCAATGTTATCCCTTTGGCATCCATATGCTCCAATAAAGCCAGCGCATATCTACGGCTTGTGTTGAAGTGATCCCGAACCTGAGCAGCTGTTATTTCACCATTTTTTTGGAGCAAACTACGGACTTCTGCAATCAGGTGCTGATAATCTTCTTTGCGAAAGGCAATCTCTTCAGATACTGCAATCAGCAACCCTAGATCAACCAGGGCATTGTATACCTCCTCGCCCAACACATTCTTGGTCTCTTTTATGCTTGGTGGAGTGAATGGTGCCTTTTCATAAATGGACATCATCTTACTTATCGCTAGTTCCTGGCTTTGAGAAAATTGAATGCGATGACCTGGTTTGAACACCAATGGTCGCGCTTCTTCCAAAATACCTTTACTAACGATCCTTTCCAAAATAGCGTTGAAAGGACGGGAGGAGAGATTCAAGCGGCTTTTTAATTCCTCGCGAGGTATTCCTTGCCGAAGAGGGTTTTCCCGATGAAATCGTTCGACTTCGCTTAGAGCTCGCCTTACAATCTCATCCCAGGCAGTGTGAGGGATTACCAAGGCATTGCTGTCAGTGTCGATTCCCGTGGAGGGTTCATCCAGCAGCAGCAATTTTCGATTATCTACCAACTCGCGTAACGCTTGGCTTGCCTGATTGGCCTCTAAATTCGAACGAGCCACAATTTCTTTGATAGGGGCTGTGTGCAAAGCTAATGCCGCTTGAAAAAGTATATCAACAGGTAAACCTTGTGATAGAGTCTCTAACTTTGCCAGCAACCCACTATTAAAACGCTTGTGCCTGCCTTTGGGATGTGGGTCTACCACACTCCCACCACCTAACGTCTCACCTGGTGAAGGTCTTCGCAGGATAAAGCGATCTCCTCTGACTGCCACCACTGGTTGACGGAGCTCCATCTGCAACCAACCTTCCTTACCAGGTTCAATTTCATCAACCCCCAAAACACGTACGCGGGCAACTACCTCAGCAGAACCAATGAAAAACTTTACTTCGGTATTATGCACAAGAGGTTTATTGATGGCAGGTAGCAAACGAAAGTGTACATCTAATCTCCGAGTTGCCCGATAGGTGGAAGGTTTTGTGATTACATCCCCTCTATTAATTTGATCAGTGTTTATACCTGAGATATTTATCGCTGTCCGACTACCAGGAACCGCTGAGGTATGTTTGCGCTTATGAGTCTGGAGTCCTCGCACCCTCCCCCGTAAACCACCCGGGAGGATTTCAACTTCATCCCCTACATTCAGGACCCCATCACTCAATGTCCCTGTTACCACTGTTCCGAATCCCGCAATCGTGAATATTCGATCAACTGGTAAGCGTGGTTTTTGAAGATCGGGACGGGAAAGCTTTCCTGAAAGACAAGAGTCTAAGGCTTGGCGTAATTCGTCAAGACCAATCTGTTTCTTGGCTGAGACCCTGATCACGGGTGCATTTTCCAGGATTGTCCCTTCCATCACTTTACGGATCTCATCTTCCACTAATTCCAACCAGCCTGATTGATCTTCATCAGCAACCAGATCTATTTTAGTGAGAGCAACGACGCCTTTCGGTATTTGTAGGATATCAAGAATCGCCAGGTGTTCGCGTGTTTGCGGCATTACCCCCTCATCTGCAGCAACCACAAATATAGCCGCGTCTATACCCCCAATTCCTGCAAGCATATTTTCGATGAAATCACGATGCCCGGGCACATCCACGATACCAATCTCTTCCCCACCTGGCAGCTCCATCCATGCAAACCCAAGATCGATCGTCATTTCCCTTTCGCGCTCTTCCTTCAATCGATCCGGATGAATGCCTGTCAGGGCTTCCACTAAAGTCGATTTACCATGGTCAACGTGACCAGCAGTTCCGATTACATGCATTCTATGGCTCTTGATTAACGAACATGACCAAAGGTACGTTCATAAACAGAAACCCATTCATGGGTCAACGCCAATAAACTCTGCAGGCGTTTCTCAGTTTGATCGTTCATTTCTTCTAGCAGGTCGTGAAATTCCTGCGAACCATCTTCTAAGTGAGTGATTCGTTCGCTAATCTTATCCAGGTTTCGATGAATCTCGCCTCGTTGCTCCTCCTGGGTCAAAGTATAGTTTGTCCACCTTTTTTGATCATCAGCTTTGAATGTAACCCAATCTTGTCGGAAGCGCTCTTCGGACAAGCGTTGAACTTCAGTAAATTCATTTATCCTTCGCTCCGTCCTTTCAGCAATTTCATCTACTGCATCTTTGGTTCTTTTCACCTCTCTGTGAGTGGCATCCAGGGTCTGGAGATGATTTTCCACCTCTCCAGCTTGCTGCTCGATATTCTCAAAGCGCAGCTCCCAATCCTTCCAAATGCGATCCCGTTCAACATTATTTAGAGCCTGTTTCTCCAAGAATACCGCTTGAGCGTTAGCTCGTTCACTTTCAGTCTCATGTAACTCTTTCAAACGGTTTTCTAATTTACGGAAATTTGCTAGCGATATCTCAATCTGTCCGCGCAGTTCATCGTAGCGTTTACGCACGACTGAAACCTCACCTTGCAAGTCAACCAGACGTTTTGAATCCTGTCGGCGGGAATCCTCAACCAGACGATATATGCGGCTATGTTCCTCTTCACTGCGTTTCAATTCTTGGATCTTGACCTTCAACTCATCAATAGACTTTGTCAGACGTACTTCCTCATCGACACGAGCTTGCACAGCTCTTCTCAGTCCAGCGATTGCCTCAATTTCCTTACGTACTTCGTTGAGACTGTTATCAACTGCACGCATCTCAACCCGTCTCACCTTTTCAAGTTCTTCCAGGCGCTTCTTTTCTGACTTATCAATTTCATCGAATTGCTTATTCGCCTCTATGCGCAAGTCAATGATGGATTGGTCAAATTGATCCATGCGCCCAATTATGGCGCTTAAACGAGAGATCTCACCACTCATATCCTTTATTTGTTGGTGTGCGGACTTAAGATTACCCTCTAAGGAAGTAATGCGGTCTACCTGTTTAGCAATCAGATCTTTGTCTTTACGGCGTTCATCGTCCAACCATTCGATCTGTTTAATAATTTGTTCTAATTCCATCTGTTTTCTCCGGCTAGTTTCTCTGCCATGATCTCGAAAAATTATAGCATTAATACTGCAACAGCACTTCGCTTAGATTACCTAAGAATTCCATCTCAGTATGATAAATTTACGCCTATTACCTCCCCAGTTAAATCAATGAACCAAATTTTTGAACATTAACGGTAGATCGGCGAAAACTGGAATAAACCATTGAGGAAACAATCCCAGCAAAATCAAGGCAAGAGATCCCAAACCCAAGAAGAAAATCTGAGCGGGTAATTCAGTGACCTTCCATGTCGTTTCGTCAGTGCCCATTACTAGAACTGCCATAGAGCGAAGTCCACCGATCAGTAGACCTGCACTTCCCCCAATGGTCAATATCGCAGATGTTAGGGAGGTTTGTGCCAGCCCTTCTAGCAATACCAGACGCACCGGAAAGCCAGCCAACAGAGGCAAGCCAACCAATGATAGATTTGCCAGCACCAAGGCTAATACAACTAGCGGCATTTGCCTTCCAAGTCCTTGTACTTCCCGGAAGGTTAACCCGCCTGTTCTCAACCAGATCAATGTCAATGCCAGAGCCCATACACCTAATCCCAATCCCCTTGGGATCATAGCTGCAAAAAAGATCCCCAAATATTGCCTACTTGCTTCACCCTGAGCGAGTCCAATGGCTATCAATGACAATCCGATTTCAAGCAGCGCCCCAAATCCAAGCAATCGTCCTAAGTGCCGCTGAACTGCCGCAAAGATCCCAGATGTCACGGTTATCATTACCCCTATATAGCGCAACCACAAATATGAATCGTCGGCATTGCGAAGCCAGGAGAACTGATCAAAAAAACCTAACCCGAATAGAGTGATACCAATTGGCAGCATTAAAAAGACAAATGCGGCCGTGTAAGGGTGACATTCTTCTGCCAACATGGGAACCCAACTATGAAATGGGAATACAGCCAGTAGCAAAGCAAAGCCCATGGCCATCAAAATTAACGCTCGAATTTGGGTGTCCAAATCTCCCGATATAGTTTCTACTCCTGCCAATATCCAACCGGTTAATAGTATAAAAGGTGTTCCAAGGGTTTGGAACGTCAGGTAACGTAAAACTCCCTTTCCAATTGCTTGTCCTGGTCTGCATAATATCGGAACACTTATCAAGACAACCATCGCGATAAACAATGCAGCATATAAAAAAGGCTCGACAGTAATAACTGCGGTCAATAAAGCGAGCGTGAACATCCCCACTGGGACAAAAATTCGCCCGGCTTTCGCTTGATAAGCTGAACCAAACCAAAAAGCAGCCCCAAGGTACAATATCATAATTGCTGGTCGGTCATCCAAACCTAATTCAAACCTTCTTCCTAAGACAAACCACGTATCTTCTAACTGTAAATACCAAGGCCCAATGAAGAAGAAATCTTCGTCAGGTAACCACCAAGCAACAAATGCTAACAATAGGGACAGAAGTGTACCTAGCACTACAACTTGAGACTCCCATCGACGAATAGCTAATAAAACTACCCCCAAAATTATTGGGAATAAGATATATAAAAATGGAGTACTCAAACCGTTTCCTCCATAAAAGGGTTTAGGAGCAGGTACGCACCTACCAGTGCTAGACCAATATTGATGACTGCCAATAGACCTGCCACCAATGCAGAGATTTCCAGTGTTGCGTAGTAGATTTCAAAACCTGCAATAACTGTTAACAAACCGATTACTACTCGTACTGGATTACCCTTAAATCCCAGGTGGAGCAAACCCATTGAAATTAAAATAAACCCCCCTTGGACTTGTTGGATTTGCGCATTTGGCAGCCATTCAACCAAAACAGGCATTATGGTTGTGATGATTGGTAAGACTAAAAAAGCAGCTAATAGCCGAAATAAGGAACTCGAAGAAATATAAGGTTCTGTTTCTCCCCACTGTGTCGGTTCACCTGCCAGAGCAGTCCCTAATATTGCACCTCCCATCCACCCAGCGACAAGTTTTATTACTGCCAATTCAATTGGCCAAGAAATTGAAACAAATATAGATACACCAATATACTGGACAGCAAATGCTCCAATACCTACGCGCCAATCCCTGCTTAATAAGAGTATCAACCCAGTCAATGAGATCAGTATGACCGCAGGTGTTAGCAAATTCTCATTAATAATGGTTTCCATTTGGGATTTCTTCCAGACTCAGTTCATTCTTGCCAGGTATGAATACAGCAAACCCATTATCAAGATTGCCCAAATTATCCCTCCCTCACCTTCTAACAAGCGGGTAAATATTCCCAAAATTCGGCCAATAAAGCGGTAGAGTGCCCAAATGCCTTTATACAACCAATGAAAGGATATGAATGAATTTACTCTCGCCACCCAATCTGGTGGAATAGCTTTCCAGTGACTTGCCCAGAAAAACAATAAAACAGCTAGACCTGACGCAATCACACCTGCAAACCATCCAAGCAGAGGGATCGTCTGGGCAGAAGGGCTGAACAATAAGCCCAAAGAAAAAAGAATGCCAAGCAACAAGAATAACCCCAGGGGATAAATGAGCTTAATCCACCTTTCAGGTGTGTCAATATCATTTTGTGAATGGAGTGCATGTCGAGCGTACCCTGCTAAAAGCAGTGCCTGTCCTAATAATATGGGAATGAACATGATATTAAATGGCTGCGAGTATAATTTTGCCCCATTCCAATTAGGTGTATAAGGCAGGGCAGACATCGCTATCAACCCTACAAGAGGTATCCAGATCATCCAGCGATTTCGCGCAGAGAAGAGAAATAATAATCCTCCACCTAGCAGTCCTGATAACCCCCAAGACATGCTAGCTAAAGGTTCCCCTCTAACTGCAGAAGCAAGTGACAAGGCTGCCATACTCAATATCCACGCAGGTTGCCCATCCAATTGATCCTTTGCTGAAAGCCAGGATACACCCCCATAAATTAGGGCAATAGCAGCTAATCCAAGAAACACTGTTGTGAGATCATTAGGTTGTTGAACAGATGCCGTCCGCACTAATAGGATCAATCCGGCTGCGGTTGGAACTAATCTTGAGATAGTCCCCAATCCTCTTCCCAATGGTAATGACTGCGTTAGGGGGATATGGATTGGAACTACTCCAAGACGTAATCCAGCTGCTAACAATAATGCCACGCTTGCTTCATTCGATATGCTTAAAAATGTCAAATCCTGACCTTGGGCAGCTGATAAAATCCCAGCTACAATTACCAGAAAACTGCTAAAAGTGCGCGCGGTAAAAGTAACCACAACCTTTTCCCGCATATTACTTTGGGGTAAATTGCTGAACAAGATCATCAATTCAATAATGTCAATAGCCATCCAGGCTAATAAAAGAGTGATTGGGTTACCAGCCGTAACTGCGAAAATACCTAGTGCGATGAAAGCTGAGTTGCCCGACCAGGATTTCCAATCAGCACCTGAATTCTTAACGGTATCGGTCAGGATTACGGAAAACAATAGGGTTGCTAACGCAAGCGCGTAAGACCATGAAAATCGATCAATTAATAATTCCGGACTAACGGGAAATAAAGCTTCTGGTTGCCACGTTAACAAAGCAAGGGTCTGAGGTAAATCAGAGCCGACAAATAGGATAAGCAACCAGGCTATCAAAGCCCCACAAGCCGCAATCGTCCAATGGAATCTGTATCGGAGCTTCGCCATTTCCATAATTAGCATGGTGATCGACGTGATCAAAAGTATAACAATTGAAATAACTATCAACATATGAGTTTCAATATATCGGGAAAATACATTTTATAAAATTTGAGGATTTCCTCTGATTAAGAATTCGCCCATCCCTGGTTTACCCAACCAGCGGTCACCATCAACGATCATTCTCCCCCTTAAGAAAACTTTCTCTGGGAAGCCAACCAATTCCCAATCTTCAAATAAGTTGTAATCCGTGCGGTGATGAGAATAAGCCACACCATAGGTCAGGCGGCGATCTGGATCCCAGACAACAATATCTGCATCTGCCCCTGGCAACAAAGCCCCCTTCCTTGGGTATAAACCGAAGATTTTTGCGATATTAGTGCTTGTCTTTGCAACAAACTGGTTAGCAGTTATTTTTCCAGATCTTACCCCATAGGTCCACATAATTGGCATTCGATCTCCAACTCCAGGCAAACCGTTAGGAATCTTGGTAAAGTCATTAGCTCCCAGCTCCTTGCCTGGGATGGCAATTTCTTCATTCTCATAAATTATTGGCTTCTTACCGTCAAAAAAGAACGGGCAATGATCTGTCCCAATTGTTTGGATGGAATCGTCAGCCAGTCCATTCCATAATTCCTGGTTATCTTCCGTTGTTCGCAACGGGGGAGAACAAATCCATTTGGCACCATCTGGTTGTCTTAAATGGTCTGTAGTGAAAAAGAGATATGCCGGGCAGGTTTCGCCCATAACAGGCAACCCTTTTTGGCGAACGTAACGAAGTTGTTCTACCTCACCTGCAGTATTCATGTGGACAACATATATTGGTGCCCCGGCTTGGGCTGCCAATGCAGAGCCTCTCAGAAACGTCTCCACTGCGCCCCAAGCTGGACGAGTATGGGCGTGCCATTCTGGGCTAGTTTTCCCTGCCTGGAGTGCTTCAGCAGTCAGAATATCAACAACATCTCCGTTTTCAGCATGTAAGAGCGTTAGCAAACCGTTCTCTTTAGCAATTCGCAGGACACGGAAGATCTCTCCATCATTGAGCCTCAATCTTTCATTGTATGCCATGAAAACTTTCACGGTATTTATACCTAATCCAGACAAATGGGAGATTTCCTTCTCCACCTGGTTATCTAAGCGAGTAATATTCATGTGGAAGCTGTAGTCGATTGCTGCTTTTGGATTTGCTTTATTTCTCCAAATTTCGATGTCTTCTTCCAGTTTCCTGTCACCTTGTGGAACAAAATCCATCACGGTGGTGGTTCCCCCATAAGCTGCTGCTTTATGCCCAGTATAATGGTCGTCCGATGAAACAGTCCCAAACATGGGAAGATCAAGGTGAACATGAGGATCTATCCCTCCAGGCATGATTAGTTTACCTGCCGCATCAACAACCTGCGCTCCGGCATCATCCAAGTTCTTTCCTATCAATCTGATCCTCTCACCATCGATTAGGATATCCCCTTGGAATGTCTCTGAAGATGTAATAATCGTTCCGGATTTAATGAGTGTTTTCATGTGATTTTTTATGATGTCCTAAAGGTGAGGGGTTGTCGAATCATTGATTTGATGGATTGACCTCAAAGTTGCCATGCCTACTTATCGATTACACCATTCAATCCCAACAACATAGCTAATGATTCCTGATCTAATTCAACATCAGGCATATCCTGAAAGGGCTGGTTTATCGCTGCTCTTTCTCGTAGGGCTTTCCAAAGAGTCGACCTTTCTTCAGTATGCACAACTAAATCATTGATTGAACGCGCTTTAAGCAAGTACTCCCCGGTGGTGTAGAGAAAAGTAATCCTCCGCCAATTGCCTGCCGGAATTGGTCGAGGCAATCCTACTAAGGGTCCAATCTGCATCTTGTAATATTCTTCTTTTGCCCGTGGGTGAGCGATCTCATCTTTTAGAAGTTCAGCCCGAATAGTTAGCTCATGCCCTTGAACAGGTGCAATAAATTGAATTTGCCACCTCTGCTCTCCAAAAGCACCAGTTTGGTAGAATGCCAAATAATCAACCTCTACTACTTTGGGCGCTTTTCTTAATGGGATACGGTACCATCCCAACAGGCGGGCAATCTCAAGATCGCGAGGATTGTTCATTACAGCGACAAGAACCAGGGAAGTAGGAGAAGGCAACGTTTGCATGTCAGTTCCCTAAAGTTTTACATATATGTTAATTCATGCGGACTCGATCATCCAACATAGGCAACTAAATTAAACCTACCTGGGAGTTAAATTCTTCGATCAATCGATCAATCTGCGGAACCTGCTCTTGCACACCTGACCAATATTCTTCATCATACCACTGTGACACAATCTCCTCATAGGTCTTGCCTTGCTGTTCAACCCAGGTGAAATACTTGAGATTATGCACTCGGCGGCGATCTAAATAGGACAACTCGAGCATATGATCCGTGGCTATCCCTTGGAGATAACGAGAAAAGTGATAGGCTGCATCCAATTGGTGATATTCACCAAATTCCTGGTGCATCTCATTCAGGCGACTTTCATAAAGCTCCATCGAGTCTGTCAATATCGTTAAAACAACATCTTTTGAACCTAGTTCAAAGTGCTTCGAAAATTTGATAGCTGAAAGTAAATTCGAGATTCCAGAAAAACCAAGCAAATCCAATTGGGTAACAAAATTTTCAGAGACTCCCTGCTGGACCAGAAATTCTCGTCCTGCCGGTTCATTGAACAATCTGGCTAGATTCACCACAGCATTATCATCAATAGCTATAACGACGTCGGTGTTCTTCACATTGTGAATCCAGGGGACATGTTTATCCCCGATGCCTTCAATGCGATGGGCACCAAAACCATTTTCCAGGAGCGTGGGACATTGCAGTGCTTCACTGGCAACTATCTTACTAGTCGGATAGACCTGTTTTAAGTAATCACCACAAGCAATTGTGCCAGCTGATCCGGTTGCTGAGACTACTCCCCGATAGTTATCACGCGGACCCAACGTCTGTTTAAGGACATCTTCCATTGCATGACCGGTGATGTCATAGTGCCACAGATAGTTGCCGAATTCATCAAATTGATTGAAGATCATCAAATCTTGTCCTGAGGCACGTAATTCCCAACATTTATCGAAGATTTCCTTCACATTTGACTCGCTACCTGGGGTAGCGATCACCTCACCCGCAATCTTTGACAACCATTCAAAACGCTCAGAACTCATCCCTTCCGGAAGAATGGCGATGGATTCACAAGCAAGCAAGGCAGAATCATAAGCTCCACCTCGGCAGTAATTTCCTGTCGATGGCCAAACGGCTTTCTGTGTGGTTGGGTCGAACTGGCCTGTTACCAGCCGTGGCACCAGGCAGGCAAAAGCGGCGCCTACCTTATGAGCGCCAGTTGGGAACCATTTTCCAACCAAACCGATGATACGTGCAGGAGTACCTGTCAGGCTCTCAGGAAATTCAATCCAATTTACACCATTAAATCCTCCACCCTGCTCTATGGCTTGGTTTTTCCAGGTGATACGAAACAGATTAAGCGGGTTCAGATCCCACAAACCCACACTTTTCAATCGGTCTAGAATCTTATCCGGGATTAAAGCTGGTTCTCTCATTTGAGCAAAAGTTGGAATTATGATGTCCCTTTCTCTAGCTCTTTGAACTGCACGCTCCAGCCGTTTTTCGTCGACTGTCAAGTCAATCCACATTTTTTACTCCTTTATTATTTTTTCCCCTATAACGAATGTGTACCTACTGTGAAAAATATCTCAAGTTTATTGCACTACTTATAGTGATATAGTGCTTTACCCATCAGTATCCGGTCGAAGTTACTGTGGGTAACTGGGTAAGATCATCAATGCCTCAATAGATTCCTCAATTTTGCTAATCGCATGCAATACTTGCAAGTATAGACAACCAAGATACCAAAGCATCCCTCCTCTAAAAGGTCTCCTAGAGTAAGTACTTAAGTCTCATTGATTACATCCTCAGGCTCTTCGCGGACAATATATAATGGCCTGCCTTTAGCTTCATCGTACAATCTACCAATATATTCCCCCAAAATTCCAAGTGAGATTAACTGAACACCACCAAGAAATAAAACCGCCAGCAAAGTGGTTGCCTGTCCATAGAATGCTTGCGATCCCGCCAGTCTCAAGACAACCACCACAGGGATTGCCAGGATGCTGATCCCGGCTGAGATGAACCCAAGATATGTTGCCATTTGAAGTGGAAAATAAGAAAAACTGGTAACTGCATCGCTGGCAAATTTGAGCATTTTCTTGAGAGGGTATTTGGTTTCACCCGCAAAACGAGCTGCTCGCTGGTATGTGACGCCAACCTGCCGGAAACCAACCCATGCAGCCATCCCTCTCAGAAATCGATGCTTTTCACGCATATGGTTGATAACATCGACCACTGTGCGGTCCATCAATCGAAAATCACCTACATCCATTGGGATAGTGACATCGGTAATCCGGTAGATAAGACGATAGAAAATTGAGGCGGTAAATAATTTGAACCAACTTTCCCCTTCACGTTTTTCACGAACTGCATAAACAACTTCGTAACCTTCGCGCCACTTCTGCACCAGGTCAGGGATAGTTTCAGGGGGATCTTGAAGGTCAGAATCCATGATTATAACTGCCTGACCACGAGCGTAATCCAACCCAGCTGTTACAGCTATCTGATGCCCAAAATTGCGCGCAAAGATAACCCGTCGAACATGATGATCTTGTCTGGCCAATTCACGAATTCTTTCAGATGAGCCATCTTGAGATCCATCATCCACCAAGATTAACTCCCAGCTGTCTCCGATAGATTGCATGACTTCTCGAACACGGCGATAGAATTCAGGTATTGTGGTTTCCTCATTATAAATTGGCGCTACAATTGAGATTGAAGGAACTTCCATTGAATTAGCCAAACTACTTACCTCATGGATGATTTTTACTTAGCTGTTTTCGAACTGCTTCTTTCGGTGGTAAGGTTAATAACCCAAAGCTTTTATCAAAGATTTCAAGGATGGTTCGATCACCGGTGCATGGGGTACACACTCCATCGCAGCTTTTATGTCCTTTAATCCATTACCCGTATTGATAACCAACACCGGATCCTGCTTAGAAAATCTTCCTAGTTTCACCAAGCGCTGAAGACCAGCATATGCAGCTGCTCCAGCTGGTTCCGCAAAGATACCGGCTTTGCCCAAGGCAGCGATCGAATCGAGAATTTCCTGATCGGTGACGCGCACATACGATCCACCAGTCTCCCTACACGCCCTTACCGCTCGGACACCATCTCGAGGTAGGTCCACGGAGATGCTATCCGCCAATGTGTTGGCAGAAACTGGGTTGATGGTCTCCTGACCGGCATCGAATGCATTAGCGATCGCTGCTGAACCTTCTGCCTGCACACCATACAGACGGGGCATGTGGTTAATCCAACCAAGCATCTCGAGGTCTTTGAAACCTTTATGGATGCCTGAAATGATATTTCCATCGCCTACGGATACAAAGATATTCAAAGGTGATGTGGGGTTATGCATGAGTACACCACTATGGATTAACTCCCAAATTTCAAACGCGGCTGTTTTTTTCCCTTCCGCAGTGAAAGGATTATAGCCAGTGTTACGACAATACCAGCTAAATTCCTCCGAAGCCTGGATTGACAGGTCAAACGCATCATCATAAGTACCATCAACCAAAAAAACCTGCGCGCCAAAAACCAGTAATTGGGCGATTTTTGCTGCAGGAGCATTGCGAGGGGCAAATATGACTGCCTTCTGATCAACTGCTGCAGCCATACCCGCCAGCGCAGCACCGGCATTCCCAGTTGAAGCGGTTACCACAACTTCAACACCAATCTCCTGGGAACGGGCAACAACCAAAGCACTAGCCCGGTCTTTGAAAGATGCTGTTGGGTTGCGACTTTCATCCTTGATCCATAATTTTTGCAGACCAAGTTCTACCGCCAGTCTTTGTGGCGAGTAGATAGGCGTCCAGCCAGCTGCTCGCAAGGGAGTTCTTCTTCTCTTGGGTTCAGAAACCGGAAGTAAGGGCAGGTATCTCCATAAAGACTGCTCGACCATCAGTGAGATATCATCAGGCTGAAAATTTCTCCGGATGGTTGCATAATCCAGAACTACGTCCAGATTTCCCCCATCCTTGGGACAGGTATATTGAATATGAGAGCTGTCATATTCCATGGCGCACAATGAGCATTTATAGCCTACAAAATAATTCATTATCCTATCCTTATATCCGGGGAAACCTGCCTTTCTGTTCAAGTATTTTACCAGCCGAAATGATCACATTTTCAATATCGAATTCACTCCTGTTTAAACGGCACCCCAAGGGCTGCCGGTGGTGAAGCTCGGAGTGAACGCAAGATTCGGGCAATTAGTCTGCGAGTCGAATCAGGTAAGAGTGCAAGAGTCCGTTCAACCCATTCAGTATTTCCGATATTGACAAGCAATAACGCTAAAATCATCAAGGGAAAAGGAGCTACCTGGATAACTTGTGAAGGGATTCCGGGCATGCTGGGCTGCAAAACGAGACCTAGCCATTGGAGTAAAGCAAACAAATAAGCTCCAAAAGCTGCCCTCAATGGATTCCACCCTCCAAATATCGTAATCGCCAATGCTATCCAACCAATTCCATCCAAACCAGAGATTGTCCCTTGCCATCCTGCCTTTATACTTAGCGAAAACGTTGGACCCGCCAATCCCACAAAAGCGCCTCCAACAACAACATAAAGATAGCGAAGCAGGTTTACATTCGCACCTCGAGCAAATGCTGCTTCTGGACGCTCTCCAATACCTTGCAAAGTCAGGCCTGGGCCAGTCTTGTAGATCCAGAACCAAGCAGCGAAAATCAGGATAAAACTAAAATAAGTGACCAAATCCTGCCGGAAGAAAAGAGGACCCAAATAGGGAATATCCATTAGAAATGGGATCGAGTAAGCAGGCAAACGAGGACCTGAGAGCCCCATGAATGGGTTACCGACAAAATAAGCTAGGTCACGGCAGGTCAATGCGAGTACGAAGCCTACCGCCACTTGGGATTGCCTTAATGTTATGCTGCTGAATGCTACCACCAGGGCGACGAGTGATCCCAGAGCCATTCCTCCCAGAAAACCAATTAGCAAACTATCGGTTCGGACTGCAATAGCAAACCCACCCATTGCAGTCAGCAAGATGGTCCCGTTCAAGGACAAATTTATCACGCCAGCGCGTTCAGTGATCGTCTCACCAATGGCAGCGAAAACGATAGGTGCTGCAGAAGAAAGCACATAAGCCAGTCCAATGATAATCTGTTCGGTAGTCATGGCATCACCTCAAGATTTCCCCAAAAATCGTTGACGAACACCATTTACCATTAATACAGCCAACACGAGTGCTCCTTGCAGTACCCCAGACAGTGCCGAATCAAGTTTTAGTACAATTGGAAGTTGGATGCTGCCGATATTCAAAGAAGCAAAGAAAAAAGCCACAAAACCAGCCAGGATGGCATTAAAGTTAACTAACATCGCTACCATCAAACCCATATAACCATAACCACTCGAGATAGCGGGTATCAATCGATGATAAACACCAGTCACCTGGATCGACCCTGCAAGGCCAGCTAAGGCGCCGCAGATAAGGAATGCCATCATCATATACTGCCAAGTGGGGACACCTAGAAGAAATGCTCCCCGGATATTCTTCCCTACAGCTTTTAGTTTCAAACCAAAATAAGTGCCATGTAAAAGAAAATATATTAATACAATTGCCAGTATTCCCAAACCGACAGCCCAAGGGCTAACTCTCAACGTATCCAATGTCGGCAACCATAATATCTGCGGAAAAGGTTGTGTGCCACTCATCGACCCAATGCCTGGTCGCTTCCAGGGGCCGAAAATTAACCATAGAGTCAGGGAAGTGGCAACAAAATTAAGTCCTAACCCACCGAATATTTCATTTACACCACCAAATGTTTTTAACGCTCCGGCTAGACCTGCCCAGATTGCCCCGCCAAGCATACCCGCTACCATGCTAAATGTGAGGATCAAAGCCGGTGATAAACCGCTGTCCTGTAAAAGGCGCATCATTCCCGTAGTAAAAATCGCGCCAAGCGTAATTTGTCCCTCGATACCTATATTCCACAACCCAGCTGAGAAGGTGATCAGCAAACCAGTCGTAGCGAGGAGTAATGGAACCCATGCCACTACTACGTCCGATACCCTAACGGTTGAACCAAACGCGCCTTTCAAAATTTGTTCGTAAGCGGCTAATGGTTTTGTTCCAGTGAATAATAAAATTGAACTGGTAAACACCAATGCTAACAGGACCGCTATAACAGGTGAGGCATATTTGATCCATTGCGCTTGCATATACCTTTTGATCTTATTTGCTTTCAGCATTACCGTTCCCTTGATCAGTAAAAGCTTTAGACCACCCCTTGCCACCAATTAATTGACCTAGTTGCTCAACATCGGTTGTCGAAGGATCGAGGAATTGCGAGATCTTACCACTAAAAAATACTAAGACCCGGTCACTATATTGCAGTACCTCGTCCAGGTCTGAGGAGGTAAATAGAATTGCGGTCCCTTCCAGGCAGCGCTCTTTTAATTTTGTCCAAACGTATATTGTCGACTCAATATCTAATCCGCGGGTGGGGTGTTCAAGGAGGATCAATGAAAGCGGCGTTTTCAACAGAGCTAACAAAGCACGCTGCTGATTCCCCCCTGAGAGGGATTCTACTGCGCTGGAAGCAGTGCCGCGTATGTTGTACTCGGTAATGCGTTGACGGGATAACTGCCGGCTGGTTTCCCAATTTATAAAAAATCCATTTCCCCCTTCGCTCAGGATAAAGTGCTCTGTCAAGGATAACCCAGGGATCAGACCTTCCTCCAATCGGGAAGCTGGTAAGAAAGTAATCCCTCTTCGTTGAAACGCGCGGTAATGACTTCTGGTCATTTCTTGGTTTCCAATAAAGATATGACCTCCAACCGGTCGAATTAATCCTGCACAAGCACGCAAGAACAAGTTTTGACCACTGCCCTCCATTCCCGCTAAACCAATCACTTCTCCACCCCGCACTTCCAGGTTTACATTGTCTATGCGCAGTCTTCCAACCTCGATGCTGATATCTTTAAGTCCCAGGATAATTTCGCCTGCACCTGGCGAACGAATATCCTCAGATGGGATTACTTTTCCAAACATTAACTCGACTAAATGGTTTGTATCGAAAGGTGGCTTTGCCTCCCCCGTCACCTTCCCCTGTCTAAGCACTACTACCCTATCACACAGTTCTTCGATATCTTCTAATTTGTGGGAGACAAACAAGATCGTTTTCCCTTGCTTTGCCAATCTCCGTAGAGTTGCGAATAATTTATCTTTTTGCTGTGTGCTGATTCCAGTTGTAGGTTCATCCAAAATCAAAATCCTGGCACCTAACCAAAGCAGTCGTAAAATCTCTACTTGTTGTCTTTCCCCTACGGTGAGAGAATCCACATATGCCTCAGGATCGATTGAAAAGTCAAATTCTTTCTGAAGTTTCTTAAATTCATTGTTTACAGCTTTTTTATTTGGTAGTAATCCTCCATCATGACCCACGAGAAAATTGTCAATAATCTGCATTGGCGGAAAGTCCAATGGATCTTGGTGAAGCATGCCTATTCCCTGACGGATTGCGTTTGCAGGTGATTGGATAGATATTTGGTGATCATCTAAGAAAATTTCTCCACTATCAGCATGGATATAACCGGAGAGTATCTTCATCAAAGTGCTTTTCCCAGCACCATTCTCTCCCAGAATACCCTGAATTGAGCCGCCTGGTACTTCCAGACTAATTCCAGCGTTGGCATGCACGTCACCAAACGATTTGTGAATATTGCGTAGTTCTACTTTCATCGATTTTCCAAAAGGGGGAAGGCATTTACCTTCCCCCTATAGAACAACTAAGTAGTCTAATCTGCTACACTCTGCCCAAGTACACCTTCTGGTAACTGTGGTAAATACCAGATATCGTGGATGGAAGCCACCTCTCCATCAGCTAGATATGGTGTACCGTCTTGTAAGTTGAGTGGTCCCGTCCACAGCCTCAAACCGCCAGCTAGTTCTTGTTTGAAGCGATCTACTTGCGCAATGATCTCGTCGCTGGCGCCAGGTCCATAAAGATAACCAATCGCGGTTGTGTCTGGATTATTGATGTCGTCCCAGTCTGGTCCGCTAAGGATCCAATCAGCCTGCCATGTCCCATCAAGAATTGATTGAATGATCTTCAAATAATCAGGTCCCCAGTTGAAGTACGGCACACCGAGGCAGACTTCTGGGGAAACATCACAGGCACCCTCATAATCATATGGGATCGCCCATACTTCCTCACCAGCTGCTGCTCTTCGACCTGCTTCTACCAGCGCTTCAGTGGTATCGATTCCAGATATCACCACGTCGTACCCACGATCAAAGAAGGAATTCGCAACTACTGTTGGATCTGAAGTCACACCAGGGATATTGAACCAGAAACCGATCCAGGTTACTTCAAATACCAGATCTTCGGGGTCATTGCCGCGATAGTTTTCCCAGCAGTAACGCGCTCCAAGATAGTTGGAGGCAACCAAGCGGCGAGTCTCCTCATTGATCAATGGCCCCAGATAACCTATTCTCCCGGTTTGGGTAGTGAGGGCGGCATGACAACCGGCAATCTCTTTGCCAAATTCCATTTCTCCCATCACATTAAGGAGATTTGGAACTCCTTGATAATCCTCACCTTCAGGCCAGGCGTGATCACCCGAAACATGGATGACATATATTTCGGGATTAGCGCGGGCAAAGTTAAGCGCATCTTCTTTCATGTCATCCGAATTGAAGATGATCAATTGTGATCCCTGATCAACCAAAGACCCTGCCAACATCTCTGCTGTGGTCCCAGGTCGGTCAGCTGGGTTCACTTTGTCGATGTAAACCATCTCAGACCCAGGAATCTTCTCTTCAATGTACTCACCAGCTTCGTAATGCGCCTGACTCCATCCACGGTCATTGTAGGGACCTACAAGGAGCATACCAAACATAAACCCCTCTGGTTCATCAGGAGGGGGTACTTCAGGCACATCAGTTGGTTCAGTTACTGGAGGTTCTTCAGTAGGTGAAGTTCCACATGCCCCTAAGATCAAAGACATCAAAACCAGAAGACTGATCAACAGCCATAACTTATTGTTTCCCATGTTTTTTACTTCTCCTCTTTGATTTATTAGATAATCAAGAATTTAGTTAACATTTGCTCGCCTCCCAAGAGGCACCCATTATTGAGAAATTAATCAGATGTCGCAGGTTTGACCTCCTTTCTTGCAATAGAACCCTTCTGTTGATGGAAACCAGTATACAAAAGGTTAATTCATATGCGGAAGATTTTAACCTACCATTACAATATCAATGAATTTTTTAATCTTTAATAAGGCAGCCATTTGGAATCAGGCTCGGATATCCTGTTTCACCGTAATTTCAAAACGGAAATTCGTTGATAAATAAATTTCTCAAGCAACTAAGGTTTAGGAATCTGAGCTTATTCATGTTCAATTCGAGTGCCAGTCTCTCCTTTCAATGCACGACTGATGTTCTCAGGATTTGTAACAATGGCTTGTTTACCTCCTGATTCTAAGAACCAGATAATCGCCTGTATTTTAGGTGCCATTGATCCCTTAGCAAAGTGGGTGCCCGTTTCAAGATATGCTTTAGCTTCTTCCAGGGTCATTCTGTCGACCCACTTTTGATCCTTGGTACCGAAATTCAATGAAATTTTTTCAACCGCAGTCGAGATGAGCAGAAGATCAGCTCCAATTAGAATGGCAAGCAAACTGCTTGCCAGGTCCTTATCAATCACAGCAGCAACACCAACGTACTGTCCATCTCCCTGGTCAACCACGGGGATACCACCACCACCTACCGTGATCACTACAACTCCGGAGGCTAGGAGAAATTTAACTGGTTCCAACTCCAGCACCTTTTTGGGCATTGGAGAGG
>JACUUU010000221.1 GCA_014859065.1 Anaerolineales bacterium | reverse complement strand
AGAGGAGGTAATATTTCGATCAGTCGAGAAATTGTTCCTCACTACATGGGATCACACTCAACCTGTCCGTCTTCTGGGAGTGGGGATCAGTAATCTGAAAAAGGCTGAAGGACAACTGTCCTTATGGGATTCGATGTCACCGGATGTTTATGTATCTAACAAAAATGAGCGATTAATCTCCACACTGAAAGAGCTTCGGGCGCGTTATGGGGATAAAATTTTTCGTTTGGGTAATACTGACCATTCCGATTAATCGCAATTGCTTCATTCACTTAGAAAAATAAACCGCCAAATGTTTCCGTCTCACTTTGCTTATTACCTTCCGAACAGGAGGCAACCTCAAAAACAAGAGGACGAAAACTACAGCACCGTATATCAGTGGTTCCCGAATGTCAGATTTGACCAACCAAACGAAATGGACAATCACTAAGATTGCTGCCAGATATACTAACCTGTGCAACCGTTTCCACTTTTTTCCTAACCGTTTCATCCATCCTTCGGTAGAGGTAATTGCCAAAGGAATAAGTAATACGAATGCGGAAATGCCAGCTACCACATATCTCTTCTCACTGATTTCAGTTAAGATTAAGTTGAAATCAAAAATGTAATCCAGTCCTATAAACACCATCACATGTAGGCATATATAGAAAAAAGCGTATAAACCCAATGGCCTACGTGCTTTTAGTACATATATCCATCCTGTCAACGTACTTATCGGTGTACATGACAGCGACAAAATCAAAAAGATTAATCCTAGTTTTCCTGTTCGAAGAGTTAATTCCTGGATGGGATTGGCAGTGAGATTTCCGCTTAACGTATCGATAACCAACAAAATTAATGGGAGTAGTGAGACTGCATGTAATAAAATGGGCAGCCTTAGTAAGCCTGGTTTATTCATGAGTTGATGAGCTCAATTTTCAAATTGATATCTTCAAAACAGGAGAAAACTTGGGGTTAATAATACAAGCTCAAATCCATACCATCATATAAATTAGCTACTTGCTCTTCATAGCCATTGAATAGTAGGGTCGGTCTACGACCTATGTCTCCAATTCTTCGTTCGGTAGTTTGTGACCAGCGTGGATGGCTCACATTTGGGTTAACATTGGCATAAAATCCGTACTCATTTGGAGCAGCATTCATCCATAAGGACAATGGCATATCTTCAACCAGATCAATTTTTACAATTGCTTTTATGCTCTTAAAACCATATTTCCATGGGACAACTAAACGGACAGGCGCACCATTTTGGGGAGGCAAATCATTTCCATAGAGGCCTGTAGCTAAAATGGTTAAATCATTCATAGCCTCGTCTATGCGCAATCCCTCCACATACGGCCAACTATACCATTGGTCTTTTTGTCCAGCCATCTGTGCTGGATCATAGAGGGTTTCAAAACGTACATAACGGGCAGCTGATGTGGGTTCAACCTGAGTTATTAATTCAGCTAGTGGGAAACCAATCCACGGGATAACCATTGACCAACCTTCAACACAGCGGAGACGATAAACTCGTTCTTGGAGGTTGAACTTATTCTTTAAATCATTCACATCATACACTTTAGGATTGTTTACCAACCCTCCTATACTGACTGTCCATGGTGATACCGTCAAATTCTGTGAAAGGCGTGCAACCTCGACTTTACTGGTGGAAAATTCAAAATAATTATTGTAATTTGTGATGTCTTGATAAGAGGTGAGTGGATCACCCAGTTCATCACCAGTTGAATAGACTTCCAATAATTCCTCTTCCCGCTGTAAACCTGGAGAGTCTTCCTGTTTCGTTACTCCACAAGCTGCACTTAGCAACCCACTCGCAGTAACAATTCCCATGGTCTTCAGGAACTCTCTTCTTGAAAGGTATACGTGCTCAGGAGTAATTTCAGATGGTTTGATCCTATTCATAACTATTGCCTTTGTTTCAAAACATTAATATGATATATCTCACTATAATAATCATAATTATTATTTTAACCCATCTCAATAGCTCAAGTCAACCTCCATTCGACGAGCAGTCTAGTTCCAACCCAATTCCGGAAGCAACGTAATAAAATTGACTTGATTTTAGATATAAAGTAAACTATCATCTTGCGTTATCTTCACTCCAAATACAAGCCATGGCGTCAATTGCTCCCCTACAACCTTATGATCTGCAGCAGCATATTGCTGATAATCGCCTCCTAGGCCTCTGGGGTCTTATGAGCGGTTATCGCATGACTTATTTAGGTGCTACAATTAGTCAGGCATTAGCTGCTCTCGCGAAAACATCAACTTATTTATTACTACGCTACATAATCGATAATGTTATTGGATTCCCGGAAGCCGCAAGATTGCTCCCTCTCTTTGCGCTAGGTTTCATTAGTTTGGCAGTTGTAGAAGGATTTTTTACATTCACAAGTGGTCGTTTAGCTGCCCGCACCGCTGAAGGTATTGCCATCCGCTTGCGTGACTTCCTTTTCGATCATATACAGAGGTTACCTTTCACCTATCATGATAAAACTCGAACCGGTGAGCTAATCCAGCGTTCGACTTCCGATGTTGATGCAATGCGCCGTTTCTTCTCCGAACAAGCAATTGGGGTAGGTCGCATTTTGTTACTGTTTGCAATCAACTTCATTGCCATCTTGAACTTGAACTGGCAGTTAGCGTTATATTCTGTGGTTGCCATCCCCTTAGTAGTGTATACCTCCTACCTTTTCTTCAAGAGGATTATTGTTGCATACGAGAAATATCAAGAACAAGAGGCAGTTCTCTCGACAAATCTTCAAGAAAACCTCACTGGTGTACGGGTGGTTAAAGCATTCGCCCGACAATCATTCGAGAGCGAGAAATTTGACCGTCAAAACTGGGAAAAATTCTTGCGAGGTAAGCAGCTTCTGGTGATGCATTCATTCTTCTGGCCAGTCACAGATATATTATGTGGTTTTCAGATGTTAGCTGGTTTCTTGATTGGTGCATTAATGGCGATTAATGGCACGATCACAGTCGGAACTTATCTCGCATATGTTGGTTTAATAGTTTGGCTAATCTGGCCAATGAGAAATTTAGGCAGGTTCATTGTGCAAACCTCGACCGGTTTGGTTTCCTATCAACGGGTCATGGCTGTGATCAAGGAAGAACGGGAGCCATTATCAGAGGCTGATTTCCAAGCAACGAAGAGTATCCGTGGTGAAATTGAATTCAACAACCTCTCATTCGACTATGAGGCTAAATCAAAGGTGCTAAGTGATATATCCTTCAAATGTAAGCCTGGTCAAGTTGTTGCTCTGCTCGGCTCTACAGGATCAGGAAAAACCAGCTTGGTTAATCTTCTGCCTCGTTTTTATGAATACACCAGCGGTAATATTACAATCGATGGAGTAGAGTTAAATAAATATTCTCGAAAATTTTTGAGGTCACAGATCGGAATCGTCGAGCAAGAACCTTTCCTTTTCTCACGAACTATTCGCGAAAACATTACCTACGGTATTGGACGCGAGGCAACCCAACACGAGATCGAGCAAGCCGCTCAAGCTGCAGCCATTCATGATGTAATCTTAACCTTTCCTAATGGCTACGATACACTTGTTGGCGAAAAAGGGGTCACTTTATCAGGGGGGCAAAAGCAAAGGGTTTCAATCGCGAGAACTCTTTTGAAAGATCCACGCATCTTGATCTTAGATGATGCCACTTCATCAGTCGACATGGAAACTGAAGCTGAAATCCGCCGGGCTCTCGAAAGGTTAATGAAGGGACGAACTTCTTTCATCATAGCGCACCGCATTCAATCAGTTATGAATGCTGACCTTATTTTGGTCCTCGACCAAGGACGAATAGTCCAACAAGGTACTCATAATGAATTGCTTCAGGAGGAGGGGATTTACAGGGAGGTTTTTGAATTACAAACCCGCATAGAAGTCGAACTGCAACAAGAGATTGAATCTTCACACATATCTGGTTTCAAAGGATCTAACCAGTGACTTTATACGAATTCGAAGAAGAAGAATTCAAGGGACGAGTTAGCAACCAGGCGATATCAAGAATTTTAGCTCAGGCTTTTCCGCATTGGCCGTGGTTGCTTGGTTTCATCCTGGCTATTGCACTTGTGTCTATCCTTGATGCTTATTTTACATTTCTTGGTAAGAGAATAATTGATGAAGGGATTATTCCTGGTGACCGGAATGCATTAACTAATATTGTTATCCTGTATGGCATCTTGCTGGTCGTCCAGGCATTCGGGGTATTTTCTTTTATCTATCTGGCAGGTGTTCTTGGAGAAAGAATCCACTACGATCTGCGTAGAAAATTATTTGATCACCTTCAAAACTTGTCACTCGCCTACTTCAATCGCACTCCAGTTGGCTGGATTATGGCGCGTGTGACATCAGATACTGAACGTGTCGCAGAATTGGTGACGTGGGGATTATTAGATGTAACCTGGGCAGTGCTTAATATCGTCACAGCGGCATATTTCATGTTTATCATTAACGCTCAATTGGCACTCATCATCCTGACGATTATCCCTCTCCTGGTTATTGTTGCTATTTATTTTCGTAATAAAATTCTCTTAGAATACCGTAATGTGAGAAAAATAAATTCTCGCATAACTGCCGCATTTAACGAAAATATAACTGGTGTCAAAGTAGTAAAGGCTCTAGGTCGCGAGAATGCCAATATGCAGGAATTTAGTCGAACAACCAGCCAAATGTATCGCGCCAGCTACCGGGCTGCCTGGTTATCAGCACTTTTCCTGCCTACAGTTCAATTGATCAGCTCCTTTGCATTAGGGTTTATTGTTTGGTACGGTGGTTTACAAGCCCAGATTGGCATAATGACCATTGGTGGTATTCAAGCATTTATATCCTACATTACATTTATGATGTGGCCAGTACAAGATTTGGCCCATGTTTTTGCTGAAATGCAACATGCAATGGCATCTGCAGAGCGCATTTTCTCCCTTCTAGATACTAAACCAGATATTGTTGATAGACCGGACTCCATCGATCCAGGTACACTCAGGAGTGAGATTGAATTTGATAGAGTAGACTTTACATACGAAGATGGAGAACCTGTGTTATCAGATTTTTCACTCAAGATCAAACCCGGTGAGACCATCGCGTTAGTTGGTCCAACAGGTGGGGGCAAAACAACGATTATCAATTTGCTTTGCAGATTTTTTGAACCAAAGAGTGGGGTTATCCGAATTGGGGGCAGGGATTACACAAAAATTCCCCTTCACAGCCTGCAATCTCACATTGGCATCGTGCTGCAATCTCCACACCTATTCTCAGGTACAATTCGGGAAAACATCCGTTACGGCCGGCTGAATGCCACTGATGAGGAAATTGAACAGGCTGCCAGACTGGCAGGCGCTCATGAGTTTATCAAGAATATGGATCTAGGATATGACGAGGAGGTTGGAGAAGGTGGAAACTTGCTCTCTGTCGGTCAGAAACAGCTAGTCAGCCTTACCAGAGCAATTTTATCCGAGCCTGATATCTTTATAATGGATGAAGCCACAAGTTCTGTTGACACATTGACTGAATCATTAATCCAAAAAGGGATGCACACATTGATGGAAGGCAGAACGAGCATCATTATTGCACACCGTCTTTCCACGATCAAAAGATCTGACCGTATCCTGCTCATAAAAAATGGCAATATCGTAGAAATGGGAACACATACGGAACTATTAAAAGCACGGGGACAATACTATCATCTATATACACATCAGTTTCGGCGTGAATTAGAGGCTGAATATGACCCATTTAGCTACCCAAACACACAAACCAATTGAATATGGTAAGAATTGATGGCTCCCACGGTGAAGGGGGTGGACAGATCTTAAGATCTGCTTTATCTTTATCCCTCATTACAGGAAAACAGTTCGAAATCGAAAAAATTCGCGCTCGGCGATCAACCCCTGGATTACGCCCGCAGCATCTAAAATCCGTCGAAGCAGCCAGATTAATTGGCAAGGCGGATGTAGATGGAGAATCACTGGGATCTATGTCCTTGAAATTTTCTCCAAGAGGAATTTTCCCAGGTCGTTATAAATTCGATATCACTACTGCAGGGTCAACGTCGCTGGTTTTCCAAACCCTCTATCTACCTTTAAGCCTAGCCAATGCTAAA
>JACUUU010000220.1 GCA_014859065.1 Anaerolineales bacterium | reverse complement strand
TTTTTACAGCGCCGGCTTCACCTTGAAACTCAATCCTTATTCTTTCTGATTACCCGGCGGAAGGAAATTGCATTAATTTTATTTTCGCTCCTGCTCCTTCCAGGGGTTTTTCTGCATGAATGCAGTCACTATTTGATGGCTCGGATCCTAGGGGTGCGAACAGGTAAATTTTCGATAGCTCCCCAAACAATGGCAGATGGGCGTCTCCGTTTAGGATTTGTAGAAGCTGCCTCTACAGATTTCCTCCGTGATGGATTAATAGGCATCGCTCCACTCTTAGTCGGAGGCGCTTTTGTAGTTTATATCGGAATGAATTATTTGGGTTTGGAGGTCATTTGGGAAGGGGTTTTAAGATCAGAATTTGTGATGATTTGGAAAATAGTTCCAAAATTGTATTCTCAAACAGACTTCTGGCTTTGGTTTTACTTTGCTTTTACTATCAGTAGCACTATGTTTCCATCTGTATCAGATCGTCGTGCCTGGCTTCCTCTAGGTTTAATCCTTATTGGCTTTATCATGCTATTATTCTTTATCGACAGTCAAGTGAGTTCAATTGCTGTTTTGGAAAACCTTTCTCGGTATCTAAACCATGCAATTAATACTGCCAATTCGGTTTTGGTTATTAGCCTTTTTATTCATTTTTTGGTTTTCCCTTTCGTGTGGTTTTTCCGTAATGCTTTAATCCAGCTATCTCGTCCAGGACTAGGATTATGATGATATAAAAAATTTTCATTTTACTTCTAGGGAAAGAACCTAGATTTAACGTACAGGTATGAATATTTAGTACCAAATCCTGTAAATTCGTGGGGGGGAAGGCTTTCAAAATTGTAATTAAAAAACCCTTGAAAACCAAGCCATTTGAGCTAGTAACGGTGTAACACCTTATAGATCCCATCGTTATACTTTATACAGATCAGAAGTTATTTGGAGGTTGCTGAATTTCGAGTATAGGTAAAGATAAATTTTTAATATCTTTTCCTTCGTAGAGGTGAAAAATTCCCGCGAGGTTCTTTTTTTCGGTCAGAGCGGGAGGAAAATATGACCTTAATGACGCCAAAACCTAAAAACACAGAATTAAAGCCTGAAATGCGTTCCCTTAGCTTTTTAAATCCCCGTCAGGTAATGATGATAGACGAAGCTTTGTCGCGTGTAGGTGAATTTGGTGAAGTTCGGCTTATTGTTGAAAGAGGACGCCTACGTTTTCTCACCACACAAAACAGCTTTGATGTTCTCAAATGGAGACCTAGCAACATATTCGATCAAGAACGCTGATAAACTCTCTAAAATTATCACGGTCAATGCCGTGGGTAAAAGTATCTAGGCAGTCGTCCAATTTACAGGTGGTATAATTTGATTATGTTGTGTATAATCCCTTATAGGTTTTTTATTGAGTGGGAAACGAAGGAAGCTTGGTTTAGAGTGAAACTGTTTTCATGGAGTCGAGGTTAGCTCATGGCTTTACGTTGGTATACACTCAGGAGCAAACCTCGCAAAGAAGAAGTCCTATGGAAACAATTACGCTCTCAAGATTTTGAGGTCTTTTTTCCCCGTTTGAAGGTTCAACCAATTAATCCACGGGCGCGCAAATTAAAGCCATATTTCCCAGGATATATGTTTGTAAACGTAAACTTGGATGAGGTTGGTCTCTCTACTTTTCAATGGATGCCTCATGCGATCGGATTGGTTACCTTTGATGGAGATCCTGCGTCTGTGCCTGAAAACCTTATCTATGCAATTAAAAAACGTGTTGAGCAAATTGCTGCTGCAGGTGGAGAGGTTTTCGACGGCTTGCAGCATGGAGATGAGGTTAGAATAAGTGATGGTGTATTTGCAGGCTATGAAGCGATTTTTGACACTCGGCTTCCTGGTAGTGAAAGAGTTCGGGTTTTGATTCAAATGCTAAGTGATCGACATTTAGCAGTTGAAATGAATGCCGGGCAGATAGAGCGGAAGAAATAAACCCAGTTTAGGACTTAATTAATTTGCTGATCTTCTCCTACAATGGATAGGATCAGTTTTTTGTTGAATTAGGAATTAAAAAAATTTCAATTGATATTTAAGGTAAGTACCCTTTATAATCATCATGAATGGCAAAAATATTCAGGTTGTTTAATGATAAATTATATATTTTTCTTAAACATTACATAAGATTGGTATTGGGTATATTAATTACAATCCTAGCCTTATACTTAGGTCTCCGAACAACAAGCATTGGCGAAATTACTGCAGCTTTTTCCAATACCAACTTCGTATTTGTGTTCTTAGCGTTACTCAGTGTTGCGGTTAATACGCTTGGAAAGATGATTCGATGGAAAATTTTGATGAGTTCACGAGGTAGATCTATTTCGATGGGGAAAATTCTCGCCTCTCTCTTGGTTGGGCAAATGCTTAACACTTTATCATTTGCCCGCATTGGGGATGTTAGTCGGATTTATATTATTGGAAGTATGGGTATCGGTAAGGTTTTCACTTTGAGCACTTTACTTGTTGAAAAATTATTAGATACCTTGGCATATACATTTTTATTTTTAGTATTGTTATTATTAGTCCGTCTCCCGGATTGGATTACCCAATCTGGTTATACATTCTTGATTATTGGTTGTCTACTAACGATCATTTTACTTATAGCTGCTTTTCGAGCTAAATGGATACTGACTGTTATCAAGGCGTTACTTCTTTTGTTTCCTGAAAAATTTCAATTATATTTCTTGCCTCGCGTGCAGACCGCTTTAGAAGGACTTGAGCTTCTTAAGAATATTCGGGAGATTTGGTTATCATCTTTCTGGTCAGCAATTATTTGGAGTGCAGCGATAATTACTAACCATTTAGCTCTAATTGCCATGGATATTTATTTGCCAATAACAGCATCAATCTTTCTATTATTAGGGTTACAAGCAGGGATTTCAATTCCTTCAACCCCTGGACGGATTGGAGTTTTCCAGTATATTTGTGTTCTTGTTTTAGTATTTTTTGGAATTTCTCAAGCAAATGCCTTTAGCTATGGTATTCTGCTTCATGTTCTAGTTCTATTTCCCACCACACTTTCGGGATTAATAATTTTTTGGATATTGGGAAGATCAAAATTCCGTGGTAAGCCAATTATTGTATCTGACCATGGAATCGAGTAGTAAAAATGATTGGTTAGATGGTGAGTGTTAAACACCATTCACTATCGGTATACTTCAAGAATAGAGAAATGTGATTATGCCCTCGGTATTGTTTGTTTGTACAGCAAATATTTGCCGCTCTCCAATGGCTGCTGCACTTTTTAAGAGAATTCTAAGGGAGAAGGGATTATTTGAGGGGTGGAAGGTGGCGTCAGCCGGGACATGGTCTCTTCATGAACAACCAGCGGCGGAAAAAACACAACATGTATTGAGAAACCGTGGTATTGATATCAGTCATCACCGTTCAATGAGTATAGACTACCAGTTAATCTCCTCCTTTGATTTGGTTTTGACCATGGAAGAAGGGCAAAAAGAAGCCTTGAGGGCTGAATTTCCAGATTTTGCATCAAAAATAATTCTTCTCAGTGAAGTTTGTGGTGATGTAGTTGAAATTTCTGATCCGATGGGTCAACCACTTGTTGACTTCGAAGATACTGCCAACCAGATTGAGTCTTATTTGATTAGGGGTTTTGAAAAAATTCTAGAACTCACTAATGTGAGGTCCGGTAATTGAAACTATTTCCTTAACTACGGATATCATACTAATGTCGATCAAAGATTTATATGCCCAAGATGAATTACTCATCCCGTTTTTATCTACACTCGTAGCTTTTATTTATGGCTTTATCTTTGTAGTCTTAGTTCCGCCTTGGCAGCATTACGATGAACCTAACCATTTTGAATACGTTTGGTTAATAGCCAATCGTCCTGGTTTGCCACAACCTGGTGATTACGACCAAAACATGCGCCGTCATGTAGCTCAATCAATGATTGAGAATAATTTTTTTGATCGATTGAACTTCATTCCTGATCTCGAATTACCTGATGATAAACCGATATGGATTGGTCGGTATTCCCAGCTTCATGAACCTCCATTGTATTACTTCCTGGTATCAATTCCACTACGTTTTATCAATCCACTAGAAATAGAATTAGGGTTATTATTAGCTCGGTTAGTATCCTTAGGATTACTTATTTTCACCGTGGTTTGCTCATGGGGGATAACGTCTGAATTGACACCCCCTCGACATATATTAAGACTTCTTGTTCCTGTAACTGTAGCACTGATACCGGGTTTTGTTGATATTATGACCTCGGTTAATAATAGTGTGGGTGCAGTTTTTGCTTTTTCAATTTTTCTATGGGGGAGTATACGGATGATAACTAGGGGGTTTTCAATCTTTGGATTATTATGGGTGATTAGCGCTGCAATTATTTGTTACTTTACCAAGAGTACAGTTTATTTAGCTTTGCCCGCATTGTTCTTAGTCTTGTTATTTTCAATATTCCAGAGAGGATTATGGAAACGTTTTGCGTATAGTATTCTAGTTGTTACTGGATTATCAATGTTTATATTAATATTTGATTGGGGCGATGCCCTTTATTGGGCTCGAAATCCACATCAAATAAGTAATACCAGGATCAAGACAACAACTGCCCCTTTTGGTCAATATGCGTTTATTTTAGAAGTTGATACTGAAATCTCTCCACGAGAAGCTTATATCCGTCAGATTATCCCTCCGGAATTGGTCCGAGAACACAGTGGGCAATTGGTGACATTTGGAACATGGATTTGGGCAAGTGAACCAGTAACAATACGCTTACCCGTACTAATGGATGATTTTGGAGCTCGTTCTAAAATTGAAGAAGTAAGCATTGGTACAGATCCAAAGTTTTTTGCTAGCACAACCACCTTTCCTGACCATACTGTGCGTGTTTGGATCTCACTTGAACCATTCTCAAACAAGGTAGAAGCACCGATAAATGTTTATTATGATGGTGTCATTGTCACTTCAGGGTTGTATCCTCTGGATGAAGTTCCAAATTATTTAAATGGTCGTACAAATTCCGGCGTATGGGGAAGCGTACAATTTACAAACTTAATCCGAAATAGTACAGCTGAATATTCATCTCCCCGCGTTCGTCCTTGGGTTGATAAATTTGGTATGGAAATTCTTCCAGACCGTGGACGACCATCGTTGATCTTATATTCGGTAATAGATCGATCTGCAGCAGGTTGGTATTATCAAATGGCTGCAGAAAATTTGGTTAGAACCTTTTGGGCTAAGTTCGGCTGGGGACAGGTTTCATTAATTGGATATGCACCATATCGAATTATTGCTCTGATTACACTATTTGGTATTCTTGGAGGGTTTATTGGAATAATAATATATCGACGTCACATTAAATGGGAGGTGGTTACTTTTCTGCTTATTGTAACTTCGATTATTTGGGTTATGGCATGGGTTAGAGGTGCAATTTATCTCTTCCATCCAGCATTCATACCAAGTGCGCGATATGCCTTTCCTGTGTTTATCCCAACGACACTATTTCTCGTCTTCGGATGGCATCTTATCTTATTGGGTTTTCATAGGGTCATGAAATTTCCTTTGTGGGCTTATATTCTAGTTTATTTTGCCATGTTAATTGCTTTAGATATTATAGCTGTTGTAAGCATCATTGGGTATTATGCGTGAAATCAACAGTCCAAGAAATCAAATATTTGGTATGTGTCTGTTATGTATGGTTCAAATCACAGGAAACTATTGTCTGGATTTTTGATAATATTTTTTTGTCGAACAACTCCAGGAACTCAATAACCATCTGATACATTGATGCCTGATTCTCCAAGCTCAGCTACATCTTCCACTGGGGTCTCGATCACACCTACTTGACCTCTTACACCAACATTTTCCGAATTACTATGTCGCCCAATTGCCTTTCAACATGTATTTGGTGAACTTAAGGAGCTAAGGAGCTAAGCAAGTAAATACCGTTTTCTCAGATGATCAATTCGTAAAAGATCTATGTCAATTAATATTCTTACATTAAGTGACTTACTTGTAGAATTCATCTATAGTTCTCAGATATTAATTCGGTTTCCCGATATAAAAATAATTGTAACTACTCAGCCCAAAGAAACAAACATGGGCAAATAAGGTTTTCCGTCAAA
>JACUUU010000219.1 GCA_014859065.1 Anaerolineales bacterium | reverse complement strand
GCCGATAAGCCCGTCAGATAACGAGCCTTACTCTGCCTGACCACTTGCTCGAACCTGACCGCGGAGATGTGGTGACATTCATCCACTATTAAGTAGCCATATTGGCCAACAATGTCTTCGACGACACCCTTCTTGCTCAAGCTTTGAACCATGGCAACGTCAATTATCCCTGACGCTTTCCTTTTACCTCCGCCGATCTGACCAATCTCTTTTTGCGGAAGACCGAGGAAATGGCCCAAATTTTCGATCCACTGATCGAGCAATTGGCGGCGATGGACAATCACCAGGGTGTTTACCTTACGCTGAGCGATCATGTAAGCCGCTACAACGGTCTTGCCAAATGCAGTCGAAGCTGATAAAACGCCTGCCTCATGCTTAAACAGCTCGTTAGCTGCGCGTTGTTGCTCGGAACGCAGGACTCCCTGAAACTCTACATTTATGGGTGTTCCGGCGAACCGTTTATCGACAAGCTCCGCTTTGATGCCTAGAGTATGGAAGAGGTCGAGTAATTCGTAGAGACAACCGCGCGGCAATCCAAGGTGGTTCGGGTAATCTTCACAGCAACTGATGATGCGCGGTTTGCCGAACGTCGACAACCGCATAGCCTGCGCTCGATAGAACTCCGGGTTCTGAAAAGCTGCCAGGTGAATTATCTGATTTCGGAGGGAGGGTGTCAGCTCTACTTTGGGTACGTAAATCAGATTGCTGTGCACCAGGTTAATTTTTTCTGGAAGTGGTCCAACGATAGGCGGTTCTTTATGTCTTTTTGAGGGTGGCATGGACCAGGGTGTATCGTCGTTCTCATCAGTCATCGGAATACGGACTCCCAGAAGCTCACCCAGCTTCTCCCCTTCATTGACAACCATCTCGACATCCTGAAGGCTCATCCGGTGGACTGATGACAGGAAAGCCCATTGATCCGGGTATGGGTTGAAGTTTTCATCCAGGAAAAGGGTATTACCTTCCTCGCGTGGTTTTTTCTGAAGAGGTAAAGCGATCAAGTTCCCAAAGCCACCTTTGGGTAGTGTGTCCTGGCTGGGGAAAAAGCGGTCATAGGAATCCAGTCCAATTTCGGGTCGGTAATCCATGGTCTGAGTCAGCAAAAATGTACCCATTTTACGCGCCAGGGATGTTGGGATGGGTTCAGAAAAGAAAATCCAGATATGTCCACCATTGCCCGAGCGCGATTTCTCCAATACAGCGGGTACGTTAAAAAGCTTACAGGTTTCCAGAAATGCGCCGGCGTCTGCCTGCCAGGTATCTTTGTCGAAGTCCGCTGCCAGGAAATAGCAGGTTTCGTCAGGTAACATCGGATATACACCAATTGTAAAGTCACGCCCAAATGTATCCTGTGGATCTCTACCTAAGAGGTGGTTCTTCACCACATCATCGGTTAGTGGCAAGAACTCACGATTTTCCCTAGCCCAATCGTTGCGACACACAGGCCTGTATCCCTTCTTGCCAGTTTTCTGATTCTCAAATCTTCTGGCATAGACATCATCGCGACCACGGAACAGGCTGCGGAAGAGAGTCACTTTCGCATCTTGAGAAGACTTGTTGTTAACTGATGGGAGGCTACTAGTCGCCTGAAGACGCAGACGCATACCTTGCTTCAATTCAGCGATTTTGTTGATCAACTCAGTCCTGCGGGTATTTAGCTGCGCCAATTCCTTCTCTAATTCTGATAGCGACTGGTTATTCTCATCAAGGTTTTTCACAATGACCTCGGTAAAGAAACTATAGTATGCTAAAAGGGCTTTCATTATAACAAAGGGGAGCTTCATGGTGTGGAAAGCGCCAGGCAAGGTTTATAATCGAGGAGGAAAGGTGTCGAACCACCAGATAAAGGTTCGTGTTGATACTCAAAAGAGATTCGCCATTGTTCGTTGATACGAAGTCTAAATTGACCAGCTTGGTCTCCACTCAATTTTTCTAAGCGATTGCCAGGAGGGATTCGTAGATCTTTGATGGTCTCTGCTTCAGCTAAAATAAACAGCTTACGAGTTGCTACACGGTAGATCTGATTTGGCAATTTGCGTGGTTTTTGTCTGAAGAATAATTACTCACTGCCCGAGGCAACAAAAGTCTTGATCATTGAATAATTTAATAGCGCAACACACGAATGGTGTCATGAACAATGTCACTGTTGATATCCAACGGTAGAGCCAGCATCAACAAATGAAGGAAAGTGAGTAGCTCCCCTTTTTGAGTGAAAGCTATTATCAGGTCATTCTGCAACTACGCCTCCCCACAGGTATTAGCAATGTATAGATAATATATGTCATCGGCCAACAGGTGTATAACCAAAATCCCCTCATGAAATTTATGAGTGTCGCCTGATCGAGGTATTGCCCAAACCTTCGTTTAGCAATTTTCCAGGTGGAGAACTTGTACGTGAAATAAGTCAACAATTCCAAATTACCTATCACCAGGTTGTTTGTATCATAGATTATGAAGAAATTTGGTGGTCATTAATAGGCAAGATGATTGCTGTTAGAAGTGATGATTCATAATAGATAAGAGCTGTTATGGTAATATAAGTAATTGGAGTAAGAATATGAAACACCTGAAACGCATCACATTCAATCCGAATGTGATGGGTGGCCAGCCAACGATCCGTGGTTTACGCGTGACCGTGGGTATGATAGTTGGTCTCATTGCAGCAAGTCACAACAAAAAAGACATACTTGAAGCATACCCTTATCTTGAGGAAGAAGATATTCGACAGGCTTTAGCCTATGCTGCCTGGCGTGTGGAAGAGATAGAAGTGCCACTAATCAATGCATGAAAATCGTTGTTGATATGAACCTATCACCTGACTGGGTGGAGGTGCTCGAACAGGCTGGTTGGGAAACGGTCCACTGGTCTATGGTGGGGGATATGCGGGCCACGGATGAGGTCATTATGTCATGGGAACGCCAAATTGGTTGCATTGTTTTAAAACACGATCTTGATTTTGGGATTTTGCTGGCTCTGACGCAAGCAGAAAGTCCAAGCGTGATTCAGGTTCGCGCGCAGGATGTACTTTCTAAGGTATTGGGGAGTAGAATGGTTAAGATCCTAAAAGATCATCAATCCTCCATAGAAAAAGGTGCGCTGCTAACTGTAGATGAGGGAAAGGCAAGAGTGAGGATCTTGCCATTTACTTAGTATGAAATCCATTCTTTCCACCTTACTGACTGCAAAGCTATTATGGTTCTTGTAGAGAAACGAGAATGAAAGACAGCTATCCAAATCTATCTACAACAGATATACAGGATTGGGTTGGTTCGGCATCTTTTAGTAAAGGCCAATCTTATTTCCTTCAGAACGCAATCATCGAACCCCGTCGCCAGGGGATGACCCTCAAAGCCCAATGCCGCGGTAGCTCAGCACCCTCTTATAGGGTAGAAGTGACCATGGGTGCAAACGACATTGCCAGAGCAAACTGCTCGTGCCCGGTCGGAGGTGGCGGTCATTGTAAACACGTGGCTGCGTTGCTGCTTACTTGGCTGGAGAAGCCAAAAGAATTTCAGGATATTGAAAACCTGGACAGCACCCTGGAACACCGTAGTAAGGATGAGCTGATTGCATTAATCCTCCAGATGTTGCAACATCATCCCGAACTGGAGTATTTACTCGAGCTACCATCCGTGGCGTCAGGTGCAGCCAAGAAAACGATTGACCCCGAAGTCATTCGTCGACAGGTAAAGCAAGCTTTTTCATCCATTAGTCTCGATTGGGGCTGGCGAGACCCATCAGAGATTGCAGCTAATTTGGAAGGGCTCATGCAGCTAGCTGACCAGTACCAAGAAAATGATGACTATTCTAATTCAGCGATAATCTTGCGGATTGTGTCAGGAGAGATATTGAGACATGAAGATGTAGTCGTACAGGATGATGAGGGGATATTAGGTTGGCTTGTCAATGATTGCGTGAGAGGCTTGACTGGATGTTTGGAAGACATTGAAGAATCGAGTGAACGGCGTGAAATCTTAGAATCACTATTTAACGTTTACCTGGCTGACCTCAAAATGGGTGGATTAGGTTATGGTGATGAAGTTCCAGGTATTTTATTTGACTTAGCAACTCCGTCGGAGGAAGATCTCCTTGCTGAATGGGTTCGCTCGGCGCTAATTGATATGGATGGGTGGAGCCGTGAAGAATTGGGTGGCTTTTTATTAGACTTGCAAGGTGAAAAGCTGCAACCTGAAGAATATCTGGAAATTTGCAGACAAACCGGTAGACTTAAAGACCTGGTTGACCAATTGCTTAAATTGGGTCGGGTCGAGGAAGCAATTGGCGAAACCCAGAAGGCGAATGATTATATACTGCTGGCGTTGGCGCACTCTTTCGTTCGCAATGGACGTGGATCAATGGCGCAACAATTGATTTGGGATCGAACAAAAACCAGCCGCGATGCTCGATTGTGGGAGTGGCTGAGGGATTATGCCTTCAAACAAGGCAACCATCCTGAAGCCCTGGAGCTGGCCACCAAATTATTCTGGGATAAACCTTCATTGTCAGATTACCTAGAAATGAAAAAGATTGCCACCCAACTTGATAATTGGCAAGGTCATCGTTCTGAAACGCTTTCTAAGCTGGTCGAGAAAAATCAATTCGAATTGCTGGTAGAGATATTTTTGGATGAAGGAGAGATCGGCCAGGCCTTGGAGGCATTGGAACAGTTGCGAAAATGTAAGCGTTATTGGTCAACCTATCAAGATTCCATAGGGATGCGGACCGCCAAGGCAGCGGAGAAGAGTTATCCGGAACAATCAATTCATCTATATCTTGAACAAGTTGAGAGGTTAATAGCCCACCGGGGGCGTAAGAATTACAAAGAGGCAACCACATATTTGAAAACAGTGTGTAGGCTTTATGAACAGATCGGTGATCAAGGTGAGTGGAAGAATCTTACAACCGTTCTACGCCAGGAATACCATACACTGCCGGCGTTCCAAGATGAGTTGAACAAAGCCGGTTTGTAGTCTCACGAGAATCGATATTTCAATAAGAGATTTAGTTGATGGATTAACAAGAATTCATTGATCTGTAGGCGCAAAGAACCTTAAAGCGACAGGGCTCTCGCAAGGCAAAAGTACATTATCTTAATTCCTAAGGCTATTCATCAAGTAATTTATCCTTCTTTACATTTGCTAGAAAACTTACAAAGGATTTCTTATCTCGATTGAATGATATTGAGGTGGATAAACATTAATGGTCAGGATACCATCTGGTCTCAGGTCACCTTCCATAAGGTTGTGATGGTTGATTCCATGATGAATTCGAGCAGAATGTAGGGACTGAGAGAGGGCGTGCAGGGGTAAAAGACTTTATTTTTACTATTAAATCATTGGTGGGCAGTTTTGTTTAATTCGGAACCATGATAAACTTACTATAGTTATCATTAAACTTTAGTAGATTTATCACAGTTCATTTGGAAAAATATTGTGCCCGCAAATATTCAGAAAGCTCTGGAAATATTTATAGCCCACAATGGTATTCTCCGTAGTTCAGAAGCCCAAAAACTTGGGGTTCACCCAGAGACAATAAATAGGCTGGTTGAACGCGGCCTAATAACAAAAGAAGAAAAGGGGCTTTATAGGCTTATAGATAAGGAGATTGAGGAGGACCCCGACATTATCAATGTGGCCAAACTGGCTCCTAAAGCAGTCTTTTGTCTCCTTACTGCTCTGAGCTTCCATGGCATTACCAGAGAAATACCAAGGAAAGTGTACATTGCCCTACCACTGGGATATAAAGAACCTGATATTTCTCACCCTCCTCTAGAGGTCATTCACCTTTCGCAGAAACCGTACGAGGCTGGAATCGAAAGCCACAATTTCAGTGGAGTAGCGGTATCGATATATAATGAAGCGAAAACAATAACTGATTGTTTTAAATTTAGGAAGAAAATCGGAGAAAATGTAGCCATTGAAGCACTAAAGGTCTACATGCAAAGAAACAATCATGATATTCAGCTACTACTTCAGTATGCCAAAATTAACCGTGTCGGGAAAATGATGGAACCTTATCTTAGGGCTCTTCTATGAGAGATCGTCAGATAACGAATTTACCCGCATCAGTATTACAACGTTTACGGAACGAATCAAGAAAACGCAACCAAATCTTCCAAGAAATTCTGACCTATTTTGGCCTCGA
>JACUUU010000218.1 GCA_014859065.1 Anaerolineales bacterium | reverse complement strand
AGTACATGGGTTCCACCGATGGCACTCTCTTGCTGTGGGTTTTCTCATTCGTGGTTTCATGATTCCCGGAGTTGCTGGCATTTGTCTGGAGAGTCGCTCCTTGAGGGGGTAATCCGGGTTTGTCTTTTTCGCCTGCAGGTTGGCCAAAATTATGGTACCCCACGCTGTACAGGAAAATCATCAATATCGTCCAGGCTACGAAGAACAAGGTAACCGTAGTGAGCGGATCAACCAGTACCCCAATAGAAAACCAGGTTTCACCAGTTGGTAGCCAATTTATTGATGAGATGAGAGGATTCTCCCCAAGATTCTCTACTCTTAAAGCTCGCCAGATTACTACCATACTGGCAACAAAAGATAAAAGTGCAGCGCCTATAGCCAGTGTGTGACTAAGCGCTTTACTTCGGTTTGTGAATAAAACGATCAAGAAAAATGCCAAAAGTGGGGGAAGTGGAATGAACCAGATGATGTTCTCAGTTGTCATAGCGTTACCATTTCAATAAGTCGATTTCTTCAGCTGCTACTGTGCTTCGCCGGCGGTAAATTGAGATTATCAATGCCAGACCGACTGCTACTTCAGCAGCAGCCACGGCGAAGACTATTATGGCAAATGCTTGTCCGGCGATCCATCCAGGCTCAAGGTATCGCCAAAAAGCCAGCAGATTCACATTGACAGCATTCAACATGAGTTCAATACCCATGATTATCGCCACTGCGTTCTTGCGCGCCAGCACGCCAAAGATGCCAATGCTAAAGAGAGCGGCTGCAAATACAAGGTAATATGATAGTGGGATCATTACTTTTTCTCCCAGGCGATAATGATTGAGCCAACCAAGGCAGCCAGGAGCAGTATTGATGCCAATTCAAACGGGAGCACATATGCGTCTGGAGAGACCAACGCCTGCCCCAATTGCCTTAATGGATCGGCATCAACCGGTATGGCGGGAGGAGATTGGTTGAATTTATCCCAGGTACTCAGCATCCAGGTCAACCCACCAAATAAGACAAATGCAATCACAGCACCCAATACCCATTCCCTATTAAATTTGGGTCCGGGATCCCGAGTAACCCTGCGGGTCATCATGATGGCAAAGATAATCAAGATCGATATCGCCCCGATATAGATGATCACCTGGATTACTGCAAAGAAACTGGCGTTCAGTAAAACAAAGAGCACAGCCACGCCAAACAAAGTCAAGATTAACCACCAGGCAGAATGAACCAAATTGCGAGCGGTGACCACCATCAACGCTGCAATGAGTGTGACACCTGCTGATAGTAAGAAGATGATTTCCAAAGCACTCATAGACACTCTCCTATGGCTAGATTTGCTGGAAGTCTGATTCTGGGGCATTGGCTACAGGCCGGTCCTCTGAAACCCTCATTCGTTTTCGTCGACCAATCTTACGCAGGATTTGAATCGTACCTAGTGCAATCAAGATATTGACAGCAAACATTGAGGGAACAAAAACCCATGCAGAAGAACCTTCGACGATCTTATAAAAAACCGCCACGACGATTAATAAAACTAAAGCCAGGGGGGTAAGGAACTTCCATGAGAAGTTCAACAATTGGTCAATTCGGACACGCGGAAAAGTCCCTCGAGCCCAAACCACAACAAAATAAACCAGAAATGCTTTCAGTAAGAAGTAAAAAATTCCAAGAATTGGGTATGTTTCACTGCCAGGCCCACGCCAACCACCCAGGAATAATGTCGCTCCGACTGCACCGATGGTAAAAGCATGTAAGAACTCTGCCACAAAGAACATTCCAAATTTCATGCTCGAATATTCAATGTTGAACCCAGCCACGATTTCCGAATCAGCCTCCAATAAATCGAACGGGGCTCTCCCAACTTCCGCGATTGAAGCTGTAAGAAAAATTACAAACCCCAAGGGAGCAATCAAGATATACCAGACATTCTGAGCTTCTACAATTGAAGTGATACTCATCGAGCCGGTCAGCATCACTGGTATCAACAATGCAGTAACCAGGGGGACTTCGTATGAGACCAATTGGGATACCGCTCTGAAGGCTCCCAGCAATGCATATTTGTTGTTCGATGACCAGCCTGCCATTATGATAGCTAAAACCCCGATCGCACCGACAGCCACAATGTACAAAACGCCAACATTGAGATCAGATCCATAAACTGTTACCGAAAATGGTATTACCGCCCAAATTCCAATTACTGCCATTACTGCCAAAAGAGGCGCGAGATTATAAGTCACCTTATCGACGCCTACGGGTGTAATATATTCTTTTGTAATCAACTTGATCACATCGGCAATCGATTGAAATATCCCATATGGACCTAGCCGGTTTGGGCCAATACGATCTTGCATACGCGCAACTGCCTTGCGTTCGAACCAAATCAATAAAAGTACACTCAATAAAGCAACAGTTGCCAATACCAATGCGCCAATAGTGGTAACGACCAACTCCGCGATATTAGGCGCTAAACCAAGTCCGATGAGAAGATTTTCAAGCCAATCACCAATATAAGAGATCGGATCACTCAGAAATGTCATTGATAACTCCTCTTAGGCTTTACTCCCTATAACAAGTAAAAGGCTGAGGGAAAATACCATCAGCCTTTTAAGGTCTTTCTTACGCCCACTCGAGAGCGCCTTTTCGCCAATCGTAGAAAAGCCCGGCTACAAGTAATAAAATAAATAGAACTCCAGCTAAGACACCGAATAATGGCAGCTCTCCATACGCAACCGCCCATGGGAAGAGGAACACCAACTCTACATCAAAAATTAAGAACACCAGGCCATAGATATAATATTGACCTTTGAATTGAACCCAGGTATCACCAACGGTTTCAATACCACATTCATAGGTTTGTGTTTTTAGTGGATTTGATTTTCGGGGAGCTAAGAAATAGGCGACTAGGATAGGGGCTAAAGGGAAAAGAAACGCGATCAACAAAAAGATTCCAATAAACAACCAATCGTTCAGCATTCATTGCTCCTTGTAGTTTGACGGAATGCAGTCCTCTTACGATACAATTTTTCGAGAACTTTCCCAGGGTAATAAGGAACTAGTATCGATTTTCAAGGCACGACACAGCGGCTCTGATTTTACCATAAATAGCCTTATTCGTGAAACTTTTCCTCAATAAATTAGCTCATAATTTGTCAAAACACAAGAAATACAAGTTATGATATAAAATATGGTAGTATGGAATATCAAAAACCGGAAACAACTTTGGGACCCCTACTTCCAATTAAGCCTTTCCCAAATATAATCAATTCCAATAAATCGAGCTGCCAAAAATGCAATTTATAAACCTTTGTTCGATTTGGAAACAGATGTCCGCATACTAATGGTTTTAGTCGTTTAAAGGTAGAGAGATATGGCTTATAAAAAGCATAAGGAAGCTAAAGAGTTCCCTGATTCAACTCGATCGATTCGCTGGTGGGATATCCCCGCTGCATTACTGCTCCTGGCTTCATTGTTGACCACTTCATTACGGCTCACAGCTACCAACTGGACTGAATATCTTTATCTGGTCCACGCTGTAGCAGTTTTAGGGCTAATTGCTGGACTAGCTCTCGGACAAAGCCAATTTAAACCTAAGCTGGTACGGCTATTCGCTCTGGCATATGGGATATTTACAGTTACATGGCAGTTGGGGTTGACACTTCATCAATCTCTTATCTGGCAAGATCGGGTATCGATATTAGGCGAGCGGTTATGGTTGACCATCAATTTATTGATACAACAGAATCCAGTAACCGATAATACCTTTTTCTTATTCTTGATGGCATGCCTCTTTTGGGTGCTCAGCGTTTACGGCGGTTACACCCTCGTCCGCCATAATAATGCCTGGAGAGCAATCATACCTCCAGGAATAGCTATTGTGATCATCCATATTTATGATTCGTTTTATACAATTAGGACCTGGTACCTGGCAAGCTACCTTTTTTTCACCCTGCTCCTTCTAGCCCGTGTCCGGTTTCTTGCATTAACAAAAAAATGGGTACAACAAAAAACCTACTTACCTCCTTACTTCGGATTAGATTACACCCGCATAGCCCTTATCGTGACCACATTTCTGGTACTATTTTCATGGACTGCACCTGCCCTGGCGAGCGCAGTATCCCCGATTGACAGAATCTGGCGCCAGGCAACTTCTCCTTGGAATACAATAAAGGAACAGTTTAGCAACGCCTTTTCTTCTCTTCGCCCATCTGTGATATTTATTTCTGATTTTTATGGAGATACCCTGGCTCTTGGAAGGGGGAACCCACTAAGCGATTCGATAATGCTCAGCGTAGAATCTCCAACCATCCCGGCAACAAACACACGCATTTATTGGCGCGCCAGAGTTTACGATCATTATTCGGGTTTTTGGTCTAATACTTACTACAATCCCCAATCTCTTTCGCCCGAGCAATTCGACATTAATTTACCCGAATACGAAGGCCGAACCACAGAGGTATTTACGATCACAACTTACCAGCGGATGCAAAACATCTACTCACCTCCTCAGCCCATTTGGGTAAGCCGCCAGGCTGAAGCTTATCTGGCAAACAATCCAGATGGCACAGTAGATCTGGGGTTCCTTGAAGCCAAACCTTTTCTTGGAATGGGCGAAATTTATCAGGTAGAAGCCTCATTAAGTACAGCTACGATCGCTGAGCTACGAGAAGCTGGAACAGACTACCCAGAATGGATTCTGGAAAGATATTTACAGGTCCCCAATTCAATCACTCAGCGGACGCGTGATCTTGCCTCTCAGATAGCGGGTGACCGTGACAATCATTACGATATCACCTTGGCTGTCACGAATTACTTGCGAAGTAACTTGAGTTACAGTGAGACTATACCTGCCCCTCCAATAAACCAGGAACCATTGGATTGGGTGCTCTTCGACCATGGGGAGGCATTCTGTAATTATTACGCTTCCGCACAAGTCATCCTGCTGAGAATTCTGGGAATTCCAGCACGCATGGCGGTCGGCTATGCCCAGGGAGAACGACTCACCATAGACGCTCAAGATTCCACATCCGATCCAGCCTCTCGAGACGGGAACGGCGATTCAGAATGGTCAAATCGAGGAACTGATTATTACACGGTTCGTCAAAAAGATGCTCATGCATGGCCTGAAGTCTACTTCCCTGGTTTGGGGTGGGTAGAATTTGAGCCAACTGCTTCTCAAGCAGCTATCACCCGACCACTTGGGAGAACACCTGAAGAGATTTCACGTCAGCAATCCGACTTACTCCGCGACGATGCGGATGAACTATATCGCCTTTTGGACGATTTCGGAGAAGAGATGTTCCCTGATGGTTCAAGCACTTTTATTGGGCCAATATCAGAAGATCAACCTCCACCACCCTCCAGATGGTGGCTATATCTTGGTGTTTTTGGTTTATTGTCGGTGATGGTGCTCCTAGTCTCGCAGGTACGTCGGATGCGGAGATCACCGCCGATACCAGTACAGGTACAAAGTGGGTTAAACCAGTTAGGTTTGAATAGCCCTCAATTTATCAAACGTTGGGCACACTTCGCTAGTCTTTCACCAATCACTAAAGCATATCTGGAAATCAACCGAGCGCTCTCTCGATTAGGTTCACCGCCGGAAATGGTTGATACACCGGCTGAACGCGCAGCCCATCTAAGTCATTTACTCCCACGTGCAGTCGAGCAGATTCAAGCTTTGATTACCGAATATCAAACCTCCACTTACAGTCAAAAAGGTGCAAACATTGAAATCGCGCGACACGCAGGAATAGATATTCGCAATAAATCGTATTTGGCAGTCATCCAACGGCTGGTTGATCACTTGAAAGAACTCAACCCTTTCCAGAAAGATGAATACCTTTCTGGAGAACGCCGCTATCAGAATTTATAGTGGGGTAGGAAAAACAACTGTCAGAAGCAGACAACAACCTTCGTAAATTAGAACATCTGATTGAGTTGGCAGATCAAATCCACGAATGGCTGCAGGGGGTTAGCTGCCAACTCAATCCGGACACCCTCAGTTATCTTGATGAAATGTCTGAGCTGCTGAGCGACATCCGCAGCGGGGTTACCAACCTCGAGATTGAACGCAGTGATTTATTAGCACTGACCAGCATTGGCAAAGTAATCAATTCTTCCCTACGCCTTGATGAGGTCCTGCGCATCGTGATGGATACGATCATCAGCTTATCGCGAGCGGAACGTGGTTTTTTGATGCTTCG
>JACUUU010000217.1 GCA_014859065.1 Anaerolineales bacterium | reverse complement strand
TGGTGGTTGTAGCTGGAGGGGTTCCAGGGGTTGGTTGGGTAGCAGTAGGTTCAGGTGAAGGTGTCGGTAGGTCCTCGGTTGGTGTGGGCGTGTCGATAATCGGCGGCGGTGGTAGTGTTTCAGTTGGTGTTGGTTCTTCAGGCGTTGGGGATGGTTCCGCTGGAGTAGGTGTGGGCTCTTCCGGAGTTGGAGAAGGGGTGAACGTAGGTGTATCTGTTGGAGTGGGGATCTCCGTTGGCGTATCAGTTACCGTCGGTGTGTCCGTTGGCGTGTCAGTTGCTGTGGGTGTGTCCGTTGGCGTATCAGTAGCTGTAGGTGTGATGGTTGGAGTAGGTGTGGGCGGTTCAGGTGCTGCGCTGATGCAGAACGAGATGTGGCTGATATCGTAGAAATTTTGGTTACTTGGGTTGACCGGGGCATGGAGATATGTATCGGCTGCAGCCCCTCCTAAAGGACGGTAGTCATAAAAATTCGTGTCCGGCCCACCTTTGACGCCGATTGCTGCTGTGATGAAATCGCCAGAAAAAGAAAAATCGAATGCCTGACCAAGCTCATCGCTCCCATCGGTGATGTTTACTGTTCCGCTCATTCCATCATAAGATAATGGAAAAACTCCAAATGACATCGGATCAATTTTGAATTGAAACAAGAAATCTTCTGGAGGTATAAGATCCTGGCATTCGTTGTTTCCGGGAACACCAATGGGTTGAACGTTCAAAGTTTTCGTAGGTGGTCCCGGATCAATTTCGTCAGCAAGAGCTGGGGTGTGTACAAGTGAAAGGATCAATCCTGCCATCAAGCTGATGGATCCCAATGTAAAGCTCAGCTTTGACATTGCTCTGGAAGTTCTTATTATGGTCGTTTTCATGGCGAATATCCTTCTTATCTTATGAACAGAGACAAATGCATTTATTTGATTATTTCTTCTGTTTCTTTACCCAAATGGTGATCCTTTCAACCAGATTTATTAATAAGGAAAACCGGCCTGTGTTGGACCGGTTTCGCTACTGGCTCCCCGCTGACCTCCCCTGCCCAAAGGCAGAGCCCATCTTCAAATGGGTTGAGCGACCAGACTTAGTCAGCGGATCTATGCTTTCCCCAGAAAGACTTCTGGTTAATGTGAGTATTCAATTCTGGCGGGTTTGTAGAGCTGTTTCCACACTCCTGTTTTGGCTAATTATCTGGCATGGTTGTTAAAAAGTAACAAGTACAGGTAAATTCTCACCTGCAGTGCCTGTTCATTAAAATAGAACGTCAAATCAACAGTTTTGTTACAGTCTAGAGAAATCTTTCTTATTAAATAAATGTACGTGCACAAGATAGATCTTCAGATTATCCCTCCAGGTTTGGGGTTCAAAGTGATTTGAAGTTTTTTCTGAAAATTGCTTATAATTTGAATATTGTGAAAGAAGAAACGGCGCAAAAATATCGACCTAGTCCGAGGACCTTCCGACCGACTCCAGCGATTAAGGGATTCGTAATAGCTGTATTTCTGGTTTGGATGGTTATTTCTATCGCTTGCAATTTTCCTTCTGCTCAACAGAACCAGGGGGGAACCCTTAGCGACGACCGGTTGCAGACTTTAGTCCCCCGCCTCCAAGCCAGCGCAATGGCTGACCTGCAGACACCGGTTTCTGGAGAGAATGCGCCAGGTCGAGCTCAAGCAACTCTGCAGACAACAGCTTCTCCTCCTGAGGAAATCGCTCCTTACTTAAGAAGTTCGTCCAGTGATCAGTTTATTTTCCCCGACAGCGAAGTTATCTATTCTCCAACAGTAGCAGGTTTCGATATCGAGGCATTTGTAACCGAAGCTGGGGGCTTCTTGAGTTCATATAGTGCAATAGTTGATGATGAATTAATGTCAGGGATCGAAATTGTGGATAGGGTAGCCATCGACAATTCTACCAACCCGCGATTGATTCTAGCGCTCTTAGAGTTCCGTTCGAAATGGGTATATCAACCTCAACCTGACCCCAATTCGATTAATTACCCTTTGGGTCTCTATGTCCCCGGCCAGGTTGGGCTTTATAAAGAGCTCACTTTAGTAGCAAAATTGTTGAATATGGGTTATTACGGATGGCGGTCTGGTGACCTTGATAAGATTGCATTTCTTGACCGGCAGGAATTGGTACTTGATTTTGAGCTTAACGCTGGATCTGCAGCGCTGCTGTACTTATTCTCGCGTTTGTATAATTATACTGATTTTGAGACTGCATTGAGAGGGAATGACAATTTTCTTCTTCTCCACCAAGTCATGTTTGGTGACCCATGGGAAAGGGCTGAAGGAGTAGATCCAATATTACCTGAAGATTTAGTTCAGCCGGACTTGGAGCTGCCTTTTTTGCCAGGTGAACCGTGGAGCTTTACCGGAGGTCCCCACAGCTCGTGGGGTACAGGGACTCCTCGAGGGGCACTCGACTTTGCTCCGGTGACTGGTGAACCTGAATGTGCTGTCTCACGTGCATGGGTCACCGCCTCAGCACCTGGTGTCGTGGCGCGTTCAGAACGAAATCTACTGGCGCTTGATCTGGATGGAGATGGATTTGAAGGTACTGGTTGGGTACTGATATACTATCATCTCGCCGATAAGGACCGCTTATCATTTGGCTCACGTGTTCAACTGGATGATCCTCTTGGACATCCATCCTGTGAAGGTGGTCAATCTACGGGGACCCATGTTCATATTGCCAGAAAATATAATGGGGAATGGCTGCCTGCCAATGAGAATTATCCATTCGTATTGAGCGGTTGGAAGGTTGTAGAGGGGACAAGGGCATACGAGGGTTTTCTGGTCAAAGATGATGTGGTAATTACCGCTAACCCAGGAGGATCCAGAATTTCGATTATTATCCGTTAAAGGGGTTCTTCACCCTTTCCGCTAATTTGCGCATCCAGGATAACAGCTGAATCATTCCCACGAAAGTGAAAATGATTAGCCCTAAGGTTATAAAGAAAGAAAATTGGATGTTTAGTATTCCAGCTGTTGAACTCAAGAGTAAACCACAAATTGCTGTAAGACCCAGCCAAAACAGGTGACGCTGTTCAATGATCTGCAATTCGTGGGTCAGGGGAAATAACTGCAAGCGTTGGTTGAAGGCGTTCAAATCCCATGCCAGCAGCCCATTCAAGGCAGCGAATGCCATTAGAAAAGACGATAAACCCAACCAAATACCTGCTGCTGCCGCTGCGGATTGAATTAAGAGTGCCAAAGACGAAAACCAGAGAATTTTGTAGTGTAGGGACACGACCCAAATCAAACCAAGCATAATAAAACCTAGGGCAGCTATCCAATATCCAGGGACAAGATAGCTATAAAACAAAGTTGCTGTGCTGACAAGGATACAAAGGAGTGAGATTATTCGGCTCATGGATTTACTTCCATAGTGGGAATCCATGACAATCTTCGGCCTAAATGGCTTTGTGCTATTTGGTCGAAAGGTTTTGAGATGTCCCAATTGACTACCTGGATCCCAACCCTTTGTAAACGCTTGAGCATCAATTCGCGCTCTATTCGGACAATCCGCTCTGCAAGTTTGATTTCGGCTAGTTTTGGCAATAAAGAAACCTCAAACGTTATTGGATCAGGGCTGATGATGATGATATGGTAATCACGCGCACGCAATTTCATTAAAACCTCTATATCTTCTACTAAGAGGGGGCTGATTAACACCACTTGTGAATGTGAGGGGAACAATCGTGTGGGGATATTCTCCAAGTCCTCAAATACCTGGCTGCTGCCTGGTTGTGCTTGAGCCAACCTCCTCAAAATTCTCTCGCGTTGAGTTTTTCCATAGCCTGGAAATGTCCATTGTAGCGATTTACCATACAGCAACAGGCTTACTCTATTTCCCTGTTCCAGGAATGTATCTGCCAGGGTAGCTGCTGCCAGGACTGAGTACTCAAAAAGCGAATGATTCCCAGCGAAAAGGTTAGTTCGTACACGCCCATCCAGAACAATACCAACATCCGCCACGCGTTCTTGTTCGAACTCATTGGAGAAAAACTTCGAGCGATGCCGGGCACTGGCGCGCCAATTGATCCAACGTGTGGGATCACCTTCTTGGTATTCCCGAACAGCTAAAAAGTCAATCCCAGTTCCACCAGTTCTGGCGGGCACGATACCTGAATAAACCTTGGTGCGCCTTGGGCGGATGACAACATTCTTTACACGCAAAACCGGAGGAACAACGAAAAAATGTCCTTTGATTGGGAATGATATTGGTTGGGGTATCAACCCAAATGGATCGTTGGTTATTGCGTTAATTGAGTTAAGGTTATATGCACCGCGTTGACCTTTAATGGTGTAGCTCCAGGTTGTTGTTTTTCCCCCTGGCAAGAAAAATAGTTGGGAAGGTGAACCGTCGCAAACTTCTAAGTTGGAGGGTAAATCCTCATCGATTCTAACTTCCTCTAGGGTTGAGCCATTGTTTACGATGCTAGTTTCTACAATTACGGGTGTATCTGGACTGACACGACTTGCGCTCACCTTGCGCTCGAATTTTAGTTTGGGCATTTGGGGGGCAGTGATCAAGCTAAAAGAAACGTAAACCACAAAGATTAAAGATAATGCCAGTACATCGCCGTCCCGCGTAAGCAGTCCAGCCAAGAAAAGCAGATAGATAATAAAACTAAGTAGCGATAAGCGCTGCATGGGATCGTGGTCGTAAAAAACAAATTTCGGACTTTATTATTAATCCATCACTGGGACTGGAACTTTGGAGAATACATCATGGATGACATCTTCAGACACTCGCCTCATCATCCAGTGTTCGGGCTGCAGGATCAACCGATGGCTTAGGACTGGGATTGCGAAGTGCTTGATGTCATCGGGGATGATGTAATCGCGGCCGTTGAGGACAGCGAACGCGCGCGCCATCTTGAGGAATGCCAGAGAACCACGTGGGCTGGCGCCTACAGCTACCCGGCGGTCTTGACGGGTTGCCTGGACAATTGCAGCGATATACTTTTCCAAGTCTTCATGAACATGGACTGTTTCGACCGTTTGTGACATCTCCAGGATCTGATCACGGTTGGTGACTTGTTGCAACACAACCTCATCTTGTCTGCGCTGGCGACGACGATGCAGTATCTCCGCTTCCTCTTCGCTAGTTGGATATCCAACCGAGACTTTGAGCATAAACCGATCCAGCTGAGCTTCGGGTAATGGGAATGTTCCTTCGTATTCGATTGGGTTTTGGGTTGCCAAGACCAGAAATGGTTCGGGCAAAACCAGCGTTTCACCTTCCAGGGTTACTTGTTTTTCCTGCATAGCTTCCAAAAGCGCTGATTGTGTTCTGGGTGAGGCGCGGTTAATCTCGTCGGACAGGATTATATTGGCGAATATAGGTCCGCGGCGAAGTTCAAAGCGGTCTTCAGCCCGGTTGAAGAAATACCCACCGGTAATGTCACCTGGGAGCAAGTCTGGTGTAAATTGGATGCGCTTGAAATCAAGCCCAAGTACCTTGGCAAAGCTGCGCGCGATTAAGGTTTTGCCCAGACCGGGAAAATCTTCCAACAGGATATGGCCCCCCGCCAATACTGAAGCCATTACAATCTCCAAGAGGTCGCTCTTACCGACTACAGCACGTTCGACTTCTTGGATGACGGATTTACTTAATGCTGATGCTTGTCGAATATTAATGCTCAACCTTTATCTCCATTTGTTTTTCCAAATACGCGACCACCTTACTTAAATCGATGTCAAGAGCAAATTTTGAGGATCTGAAGGAATACCACCGCCGAGGTTTAACTATGAATGAGCGTGCCAACCCAGTCTTGAGATATTTTTGGATGTCCGCCGGTGGATTCCAATCGCGGCCCATTAAGCTGCGCGCTGACTCTAGCTCTTCCCCATGCTGATAGATGAGAATGGACTGGGCTAGGGTGGCCAGATGGTTCGCGAGCAGCCACTTAAAAAAAGTGCCTTTATGAATATCTTTAATGTCCTTTGACAACTCAGCGATTGGATGATGAACCATGATCACATCCTCGCTAATTGGTATATTCTGCCGCCGCTTCCTAACCAGGATAATAAAGGTTGCAAGTGCTATCAAGACCACCAAGGAGTTCCAAAAAACAATTTGCGGCATCGAGCGTAAGAATATCCAAGCCAGCCAGAGTTGATATAGAATCGGCGAGATGAATTCGTTCCAAACGACATCTTTAAGCACGATTGCCAATAAGCCAGCTAAAAGGATCAATGGGATCGCTCTGCGCATCTGGTGACGATTCATGTCCCCCTCTCGACTACCTGCAAAATTGCTGA
>JACUUU010000216.1 GCA_014859065.1 Anaerolineales bacterium | reverse complement strand
AGACCTATGCCCGCAACCTGGCTCAACTGGGTCAATGGGCTTTCATCCCTGGTCAGCCTTCTGCTGGCTCGACCTCACCTTTATGGTCCGCCTTATTGTCCCTCGGTTATTTGTTGAACCTCGCTCCTTTCGCCTTCACTTATTTCCTCGGCTGGCTGGTTATCCTGGGAATATCCCTGCTGGGCATGTCCCTCTTCAATCACCTCCTCCCCAATCAGCCGCTATGGTCACTCGCCGCTGGTATTTTCCTGGCTTTAGAATGGCACCTGGTCTGGGCGGCCGCCTCCGGCATGGAAACCCTGCTCTTCTCCCTTCTAGCTTTGGCAACCCTCACCTTATTGATCAAAATCACACCCCCCCTTTCAAAGGGGGGGGTAGGGGGGGATTCATCTTCTAAAAAAACTCCACCCCCTTTAGGGGGGGGTAGGGGGGGGGTATTTGCGCCAAAGCCAGGGTGGGATTCGAAACGAATCAAGTCAACCCCCCCCCTTTCAAAGGGAGGGCTGGGGGGGGATTCATCAAAGAATCTTCCCCCGCCTTTAGGGGGCGGTGAGGGGGGAGTAGTCTTTCATAGCAAGGGAGGGGTCTTCTTCGCCACCGGCCTGCTCATCTCCCTTTCCGTTTGGCTTCGTCCCGACGGGATAACCCTTCTGGCACCTGCCGTTTTGGTAGCTTTGGCAGTTAATCCAACCTGGAATTCCCGTTCACGCTCAATTTTGCTGATTGGCACTGGTTTTGCGCTGTTCTTCTTACCATATCTGTTCTTTAACCAGGCAATTGCTGGCGCTTGGTGGCCGAATACTTTCTATGCTAAGCAGGCTGAATACGCTGTCCTGCGCCATCTGCCGCTTTGGCAGCGTTTTCTAGATCAGGCATTCTTGCCTCTGGTTGGCGCAGGAGCGCTGCTTTTACCCGGATTTGTATATTTATGCCTACAAGCGCTTAAAAAACGCTCCTGGACATTAATAGCGGCTATATTGTGGTTCCTGGGTTATCTGGGTATTTACGCTCTACGCCTGCCGGTCACCTATCAGCACGGTCGCTATGTAATGCCCGCTATGCCAGTCTATTTTGTGCTCGGTTTGGTAGGCTTAACTTTATATTTAGATCTACGTTCATCCAGTTCTACTGTTCGCATTCTCAGTCGTGTATGGGTCATCTCCCTTGCTCTTGTCCTGATGGCTTTCTGGGGCATAGGTGCTAACGCGTACGGCCAGGATGTTGCTGTGATTGAAACAGAAATGGTTACAACCGCCCATTGGATTAATTCGAATACGAATTTTGAAGACCTCATCGCCGCTCACGACATCGGTGCCTTGGGTTACTTCGCTAAACGACCACTGCTCGACCTGGCTGGCTTGGTCTCCCCTGAAGTCATCCCCTTTATCCGTGATGAGGCTGCTCTGGCCGATTATCTCGATTCCCAGGGGGCAGTTTACCTGGTAACATTCCCAGATTGGTACCCCCAACTCACTGCCCAGGCTGAACTCGTCTACCAGACCTCTGGAGAAATCAGTCCCTTGCTCGGCTTCGAAAACATGGCTGTCTACCGCTGGCCAGGCGAAACGCAAGATATTAACCACCAAGACCACGATGAATAAAGAAAGTAAATTTACCACGAAGAACACGAAGGACACAAAGGAATGAAATTATTTTTCTTTGGGGGGTAGGTGATCTTGGAGGTAAAAAAATTATAAGTGTAATTATGTAGATCGTTGACAGCATTCAAGTAAATCAGGAATAACAACAAATGGACATTGAAATCGTTGCTAATGCAATTATTGATTCGGCCATTAAAGTACACAAAGCATTAGGACCTGGGTTGCTCGAATCAGCATATCAAATCTGTTTAGCGCATGAATTAATGAAACGTGGATTTAGGGTAATGTGTGAAGTGACCTTGCCTGTACACTATGAAGGTATTGATATTGAAAGTGGTTACCGCATAGACATGTTAATAGAGGATTGCATTATCGTTGAAAATAAAGTTGTTGACCGAATCATTCCCATTCACGAAGCCCAACTGTTAACTTATCTCAGGTTGAAAGGATGCTGGTTAGGTTTTATCCTCAACTGGAATGTTACCAGGATGAAGGATGGCATAAAACGACTTGTCAATGGCCCCAAACCATTAAATTAAATATTTTTTATATTTTCATTCAACTATGCTATACTTCTTTCCACTCATTATTGCTACAAGAGCGATTAAATGGAAAAGATCACCCTTATCGTTGTCGACGATCACCCCATCTTCCGCCAGGGAGTGGTAGATACCCTCTCCCTTGAAGATGGTTTTTCCATCATTGCCCAGGCTGCCAGCGGTGAAGAAGGCCTCGAACTTATCCGCTCTCTACAACCCCAAATTGCCATCATCGACGTCAGCCTCCCCGAGATGAACGGCCAGCAGGTCACCCGTCAGGTGGTCGAGGAAAAGCTGCCTACCCGCGTAATCCTGCTGACCGCCTATGACGATACCGAGCAAAAGCTGCATGCTATGCGTGTTGGCGCAGCAGCCTACTGCGTCAAAGATGTAGAGCCTACATCCCTTGTCGATATTGTCCACCAGGTTGTAAAAGGAAACTTCGTCATCGGTGAGCGCGTATTTGATCAAGCTGGTTTATATGCCTGGTTAGAATTAAACGGAGGCGAATCACTTTACAGTGAATCAGTAAGTTCGCCTCAACCTCTCACCAGCAGAGAGATGGAAGTCCTCAACCAGATGACTCGGGGTTTGAGCAATAAAGAGATCGCTATGGAATTGGGCATCAGTCACCAGACAGTCAAAAACCACGTTACCGCCATTTTACGCAAGTTGGGAGTTGAAGACCGCACCCAAGCAGCCCTTTATGCGCTGCGGCGCGGATGGGTGAGGGTACACGAGCAGGATAGGGAATCTCAGGAGTAGCTATATGGCTCTTACCACAAAGGATACAGGCAAACAAAATGATTGGCAGGCATTGAGAGAAATAAATCTCCATGAATTAAAGCAAGCGCGTCAACAGCTCGAGGATGTTGCCCAATTGATCGCTCAAAGCCGGGACGAGGTTGACCGTCTGGCACAGCGCAACGCTGAAATAACCGTCCAGTTGAGCCAGGTTCAAAGCAGGTTCGATAGTGTTCCCAGAGAGGAGATCCGCAAAGTCTATGAAGCTGCTATTGATACCCAAGGACGACTGTTCAATATGCGTGGCAGATTGGAAAATTTACAGAACGATCAAGAGCACCTACAACAGCGTTTGACTTTATTGGAACGCATTGATGGGTTATTGAAAGATGGTGAGATACAGCAGCAGCGTGCTGAAGACACCTCAACCAGCATAGAAACCCTGGAGATGTTGATTCAAACCCAAGAAACCGAACGCCAACGCCTTTCTCGTCAAATGCACGATGGTCCTGCCCAATCCCTTTCTAACTTCATCCTGCAAACTGAGATCGCCATGCGTCTCATGGATCAAGACGAGACCAAAGCGCGTGAAGAGCTGGCTAGTTTGAAGGATACTGCTACTACCGCATTCCGCAAAGTGCGCGATTTCATATATGAATTGCGCCCTATGATGCTTGATGATCTCGGTTTGACACCAACCATCAGAAAGTATGTCCAGGCATTAAAAGATCAGACTGGTGTTGAAACCAACTTTATCCTTTCAGGCAGCGAACGTCGTCTGGAACCATACCTTGAAGTTCTGGTTTTCCGCGCCATCCAGGAACTGTTGAGTAATGCCATAAATCAGGGTCATGCTACCACGGTAAAAATCCATCTGGACATGGCTGATGCCTATTTGCGCGTTAACATAGAAGACAACGGTCGTGGGTTTGAGCTCGAGAATGTTGATCAGAGCGGAGGGATGGGGTTGAAGATGATCCAGGACCGCATCGCCCTTTTGGAAGGCACTTTCGAAGTTGATTCAATCCCTGGTCAGGGCACACGCGTACACTTTCAAATCCCTGCAGTAAAAACCAACAAGAATGACCGGCAGGATAAGGAAAATTGAGAGACTTACCTACCCGATATATTGCTAAAATGTTCTAAATTCTTAATAAATTGCCTTTTGTTCTTATGAATATTGGTCAATAATTAGCAAAATTGATTAATTACAGGGTACTATCATTCATCAAATTTTTAAAGAAGGTGATCAAGTAAACAATATTGTCAAATCGAAAGACAAGCATGTCTAAGTCGCATCACGGATAAATTCATAACGGAAGTAATGTAACATTTTCAATTTAGTTGCGTTCTATTATATACAATAAGGAATCTGTTCTTTCACGGAAGGAGGTGAATAGCCATGTTGTTTGCTCCCAAAGAGAGTGGCCAGGGTCTGGTAGAGTATGCTTTAATCCTTGTTTTGGTTGCAGTTGTTGTCATTGTTGTACTTGCCCTATTCGGACCGGCTATTGGTAATATTTTCAGTAATATTTGGGAGGCATTAACTTTGCAATAGTTCCCGAAAACAGCTAGAAGCACTCGAATTTTATGAGCCAGTAGATTTCCTACTTACTTGAATCTGAGGTATTACCCAATTTAATTCAGTGTTATTCAATTAAAGAAAGGAGGTGAGAAAGCTATGTTATTTGCTCCTAAGGAGAAAGGTCAGGGTCTTGTTGAGTATGCATTAATACTTGTTTTAGTTGCCGTTGTTGTGATCGTTGTTCTCGCTCTGCTCGGTCCAGCTATCGGCAATATATTCAGCAATATTTGGTTAGCCCTCACCACATGATGATTGGAAGGTGTTATCTACTCTTCTAGTCGAGAAAAGGTCTTCGTCAAAGTTGACGGGGATCTTTATTATTTATGGATAAATTCACTAATTTTTCATTCTTACTTACGTTATTGAAAGGTTAAGCAAAATTTGTAACAATACTTTCGCTATAACGTTATAATTGATGAAGTTCAGCAAAACTACTCAATAGAAAGGAGGTGAAAAGCCATGTTATTTGCTCCCAAAGAGAAAGGCCAGGGTCTTGTAGAGTATGCTTTAATTCTTGTTTTGGTTGCTGTTGTCGTTATTGTCGTTCTCGCTCTGCTCGGACCAGCCATCGGCAACATCTTCAGCAATATAATGGACGGGTTAACCACATAATTGCGAAGAATTTCGATCCATGTTGATCCTTAGCATCGTTAAGCACCAGAAAAAAGGATTAGCACTGGCCTCGAATATCAAACAACTCTTATAGTTTCTGGTTATAAATGGATCCGCTAATCTGGGGATCCATTTATAACGTCAGATAAAAACTTCCTATTTAATTTTATTAATGGAGGAAAAACTAATGATAATAAATCCCAGAGAGGTAGGCCAAGGGCTGGTGGAGTATGCCTTGATACTCGTTCTGGTTGCTGTTGTTGTCATTGTCGTTCTTGCGCTTTTCGGCCCAGCCATTGGTAATATATTCAGCAACATTCTAAACGCTCTAACACTCACACCGTAAATAAGAATTACAATGAAGGCAATTACCCAGACAGAGGTTTCACGATCTCTTTAGGCTATTGAGTGAATGGTTTCTCAATCTATACGGACGAAACGTTCTAAATAAGCCCTGCGATAAAAGGGCTTATTTTGTTCCTAAAATCCAATGATTCATAATATTACGCTTCTAGGTATTTATATTAACTTACCACACCTACCAGGATAATTCCCTTGAAAAATAATTATGTGTGTTAAATGAATCAATAAATCTTACGATAATGCAAGGTTATTCAATTAATGTAACACAGTAAGTGAATGAGCGTTATACTTGCTGAGATATTAATACATTTTTAACTCGGAAGGAGGTGAAAAAGCCATGTTATTTGCTCCCAAAGAGAAAGGTCAGGGGCTCGTAGAGTATGCCTTGATTCTTGTTCTGGTTGCAGTCGTTGTCATTGTTGTCCTGGCTCTCTTGGGCCCGGCTATCGGCAACATCTTTAGCAACATTATGGATGGATTAACCACCTGATCTTTCCAAAAACTATCAAGAGAAGTAAGTTGTTACCTAATCACTATTTCTTTATGAATGCTGAAGATACACGGAGGGTGAAGCATTCGACAGTAAAACCGGCAAGGGTGGGTCATGATGCCACAAGACCCACCCCAGTTTTTCAAAAGGGATTTCAAGTCCCGATATCATTCTAAAAGGAGGTGATGCTCTATGTTGGTTTACAATCCAGAAAAAGGGCAGGGGCTGGTGGAGTATTCTTTGATATTGATTATGGTTGCTATGGTAGTGATCGTCGTCCTGGCATTGCTGGGACCCGCCATTGGGAATGCCTTTAGCAATGTTATAGAGCAGCTACCTGGTTAAATATTA
>JACUUU010000215.1 GCA_014859065.1 Anaerolineales bacterium | reverse complement strand
TAGATTTAAAAAAAGAGCCATGCCCACAGTCGTGAAAAATGATGAAGATGCGCACAAGAAAACCAGATGTAGGAACAACAAGCAGTAAAGTTAACCAATAAGAGTATTCCAGTGATATCACCATCAAAGCTAATAAAGCAAAATAGGGGAGAATCGAATTTGCGATTTCCCAAATACTGCGTATTGTGCTGCTGTTTTGGTACCTGACAACTACTTGACGCCAGTTTTCCTGTTTGAGCGCAGGAGCACCAGTAAAATTATTTCGCTTTATGATATGCCTCCAATAAAAGGGAGTATCTTCCCAAAATGATCTATCCAGATTTTCATTCAATAAATTAGTCCGTGGTTGATTTGTATTTTACACTAATGTTGCGTCTAACGGGGTTCTTAATGATGAGAGCGTATAAGACAGAACACTTTATGAATTTTCAAGGGCACCTTGAAATGCATACGAATATTTTTTTCATCCTGGACATTGTCCCGTCTTTTGTATCTGTTAGCCAACAAGCACATGAAATTCGCAATATGTTGCCCCACGCGCATCTCGAGCAAGTTTGGCGACCTGGGTTACTGGTGTGGCCAGGAGTTCCTCCAACAACTGGGCATCCAGGCGGCAGATTTCAGGATGCTGTGACAGGATGGAAGCATAGGGGCAGTGCTCGAAAATCACCCGAGGGGCTTCGGTGTGGGCTTCCCATCTTGCCTGGTAGTTCAAATCATTCAACCTCTGGGTGGCGCGGAACAATCGCTGGCTAAGGAGGCTGCGGCTTGGTGCACCTCCAGCTATGCGTCTGGCTATGCGTTGGAGGGTGTCGCTTTTTTGGTTACCCTCGGTTTGATCCTTGGCATCCTCGAGCAGCGCGCTGGCTAGCAATCCCAGATTTTCTCCCCGTTTTACCTGTGAAAGACGGTACAGTCTGGCTGGGCGGCCTCTACCAGAAGGCTGGCGAAGTCCGCTAAATTCTATTAATCCTTCCTGTTTCAACAAGTTTAAATGGTGGCGAATGTCTGCTGGGGTGACCTTGAGCGCGCGGCTTAGTTCGCTCGCGACTGCCACGCGATGAGTTTCCAGGAAATCCAAAATCAGAGTTCGGGTTGACTTCATGCTTCAATTATACTTGTAATTTCGTATTACGCAAAGATATATTTGCGTAATTATGTGTTGACAAGCTAAATCCTTCGGGTATAATTATTCTCTGGAGATAAGTATGATCGATCCGATTTCCTGGGACGATTCCTATGCCATCGCACGGGCGTTGATCGCGAGGTTCCCTGACGCGAACTTAGCAGAGATCTCGCTTGAGATGGTCTATCGCTGGACGATTGAACTTCCGGGTTTTGATGATGATACTAGGTTGGCAAACGATGAGATCCTAGCGGCAATATACCAAGAATGGTTTGAGGAGGTAAACCCTGTATGACGGATGAATTGAATAGCCAGGGCTATGATATTCCCCCAGAGTTGAATGGGCAGGTGACTATCACCACACTGGACAAGATCTACAACTGGGGGCGGCGCTCATCCATCTGGCCGATGATGTTCGGCTTGGCATGCTGCGCCATCGAGATGATCTGCACTGCGGCTGGACGATATGACTTCTCCCGCTTTGGGATGGAAGTTATGCGCCCGACTCCCCGCCAGAGCGATGCGATGATCGTCTCCGGTACTGTCACCAAGAAAATGATCCCCCAAATTGTGCGCCTGTATAACCAGATGGCAGAACCTAAATATGTGGTCGCAATGGGGGCTTGTGCTTCTGGTGGAGGTCCTTTCAAAGAGGGCTACAATGTCGTTTCCGGGGTGGATAAATATCTACCTGTGGATGTTTATATCCCGGGTTGTCCACCTACCCCTCAAGCTCTCATGCACGGCTTGATCACACTGCAGGAGAAGATCGATAAACAATCCATTCGGACAGTGCGCTGGTATCAAAAGGAAGCCATCGAGCCGATTCCGGTGCCGGTTCTTGGCCCAGATATAATGGATCCACGCCAGTATGAGCAGATTAGAAAATTATCTCAACAGAAGCTCGCCGAAGAATCACAAGTAGAACAAAATGATAGCCTGGACACAGGCGAGGCAAATGATGTGGAGCGATCGTGATGAGTGAACAAACAGCAGTCGAACAGAAAACAGTCATAGAAAATCGTTTCCCCCAGGCGGTTCGCAAAGATGATCGCAAAGGATATGAAGGTTATATTGTCGAAGCTGCCAACCTGGTAGAATTTGCCACCACAATTCGGGATGAATTTGGCTACGATTACCTCTCCTCGGTTACAGGTGTGGATTATCTTCCTGAAGGTAAGATGGAAGTTGTTTACCATGCTTATAAATCTACAGGAGGAAAAGCCCTGGTCTTCAAAGTTCAGGTCCCGCGGGAAGATCCTGTCTTACCATCTCTGGTCTCAATCTATCCGGGAGCTGATTTCCAGGAAAGAGAAGCCTGGGATTTATTAGGCATAAAATTCTTAGATCATCCGAACCTGAAACGTATTTTGATGTGGGAGGGTTTCCATGGGCATCCGCTGCGCAAAGACTGGCAGGAAGCTTACTTTGAGGAGGAAGGGAAACCTTTCAAGAACCGTTGGCCAACTGGTAAAGTCTATCGGGCTGAAGATAATAATCCTTTTAATAAAAATGTCTCTTACCCGACCGATTTTGAACCGGAGAAATGGGAACCCATTGCCGAGGCGGCTGTATATGAAAACGTCACCTCGGTGACTCAGCCAGTCGATGAGGTAGCCTTGAAGACCGATCAAATTATCGTCAATCTTGGACCTCAACACCCGTCAACACACGGTGTCTTCCGGATGGTAGTCAAGTTGCAAGGAGAAACAATCCTCAAACTTGAACCAGTGATGGGTTACCTGCACCGCAATCACGAAAAGATTGGCGAGCGCAACACGTTCATCATGAATATGCCCTTCACTGATCGGTTAGACTATATCTCCTCGATGAGCAATAATTTCGGTTATGCACTGGCAGTTGAAAAACTGATGGGGATCACCCCTCCGGAGCGGGCTGAATATATCCGTGTAATGATGGCTGAACTAACCCGTATCGCCAACCATGTTTGGGCGATCGGATTCTTGCTAAACGACCTGGGGGCTTTCTTTACTCCCGCTTTGTACGCCATCGCTGAACGTGAATTAATCCTGGACATTTTTGAAGCCACCTCCGGGTCACGTATGATGTGTAATTACTTCCGTTTTGGCGGTGTCGCACGGGATCTACCTGAGGGGGTTTTTGAAAAAGTCAAGCAATTGGTATTGGACCGGTTGCCCCGTAAAGTTGATGAATTAGATGCTTACCTCACCAACAATGAAATTGTACGTGCCAGGTGTGAGGGTGTCGGTGTGCTGACTGCTGAGCAGGCGATCGCATATTCAGCCGCAGGACCTGTCTTGCGCGCTTCGGGTGTCCCATACGATATCCGCAGAGCTGATCCCTACAGCATTTACGACCGCTTCGATTTCGATGTTGCAGTTCGCTACCATGGAGATGTTTACGACCGCTACCTTATCCGCATGGATGAGATTCGCCAGAGCCTCAGAATCTTGGAGCAAGTCATTCGCGATATACCGGATGGGCCTATCCAGGAAGGGAAACCTCAATATCAGGTGCGAGTTCCACCAGGTGAGGCTTATGGTCGCGTAGAAGGTCCTAAGGGCGAGTTAGGATACTACGTTGTCTCTAATGGCAAGCCGAATCCGTGGCGTTATCACGTGCGGGCGCCGTCCTTCATCAACCTGACTGCAATGAATGAAATGTGCGCAGGGAATAAAGTCGCAGACTCTGTGGCTGTCTTAGGTTCAGTTGACATCGTTCTGGGAGAAACGGATCGTTAAGTCAATTCTAGGGTCGAACAGTAAAGGGAGCTAATCTATGTATGGTAAGGGAATAATCAAAGGATTGGGTGTAACCATCAAGCACTTCATCCAAACTTACATTGAAGACCTGCGCTGGATTGGAAAAGGGCGCTACTATACCGAGGCCGGAGTATTACAAAGGATGAGTCCGGAAACCCGTGGCATTTTTACCATTCAATATCCAGAGGAAAAAATGCCGGTCCCTGAAGAATTCCGCTTTATCCCATTCTTGATATATGAGGTTGATGAAAACGGGGAACAGCGTGACCGCTGTACATCCTGTGGTATTTGTGCTAAAGTATGTCCGCCTCAGTGTATCTGGATTGTGCGTACCAATGACCCTAAAACTGGGCGCCCAATCCCTGAACCGGAGGAATTCTTTATTGATGTTGATATTTGTATGAACTGTGGATTTTGCGCGGAATATTGTCCCTTCGATGCCATCAAGATGGACCATGATTATGAGTTAACGGTTTATAACCGCCATGCAACTAACATCTATGACAAAGCAAAGTTGAGTAAACCAGTATCGTATTACGAGTCGATCCGCCCAATAAACTATACTCGCGAGGAGGAAGCTCGGGCAGAAGCGGAAGCTGCCAAAGCAGCCAGGAAAGCGGCGCGAGGTTAATAAATGGATAGAACCCGAGGATAACGAGAGGTGTTTAAATGGTTGAAAAAAAAGAAGGTAATTTAACAGAAGAAAGCGTTATTGCTGCCCTGAGCAAAGTTCAAGAACCAGAACTACATCAGGATCTGGTTTCATTAAACATGATCCGGGATTTAAGAGTTGAAGGTAGCCGGGTAAGCTTTACTGTGATGCTGACAACCCCAGCATGCCCGTTGAAAAATCAAATCGAACAGGAGACCCGCGCAGCTGTTGCTGCTGTTCCAGGTGTCTCTGAGATCGAAGTGTCGTTCGATTCAAGCGTGCCGACAGATGGTCGCCAGAGGGGCAACCTGCAGCTGCCCATCCGGAATGCGATCGCGATTGGCTCTGGAAAGGGAGGTGTTGGAAAGAGTACGGTCGCTGTATGTATCGCAGTTGTTCTGGCGCAAAGCGGCGCGCGAGTTGGCTTACTGGATGCTGATATTTACGGCCCTAACATTCCAACCATGATGGGCGTTCGTCAATTACCACCCTTGAAAGATGGCAAGCTCGTTCCAGCGGAGGCTTATGGTGTCAAGCTGATGTCGATCGGTTTCCTGGTCAAAGCTGAGCAGCCTCTGATCTGGCGCGGTCCAATGCTGCATTCAGCAATCCGCCAGTTCTTAACCGATGTGGAATGGGGGGAATTAGATTATTTGGTTGTTGACCTACCACCTGGAACGGGAGATGCTGCTTTGAGCCTGACCCAATCCCTACCTCTGAGTGGAGGTGTTATCGTCACACTCCCCCAACAGGTCTCCTTGGATGACGCCTTGCGCGGGTTGGAAATGTTCCGAGAGTTGAATGTTCCCTTGATGGGCGTGGTTGAGAATATGAGTTTCCTCGAGTTACCTGACGGCACACGTATGGATATCTTCGGTACCGGCGGTGGTGAGCGTTTAGCTAAACAGGCTGACGTCCCTTTCATTGGGGCAATCCCTATTGACCAAACCGTGCGCGAGGGAGGTGATCAAGGTGTACCCGTAGTCATCTCTTACCCCGATTCACCAGTCTCTCAGGCACTGCATAAGGTTGCGCAGGATATCGCTGCTAAGATCAGCGTTGCAGCAGTCAAAGGCAGCAATTTCGTGCCCATCGACCTGGTTGGCTAGGATAGATGACTTGGCAGTCCAAGCTTGATGGTTGGGTTAATTATTGGCTAGAAACCATATCGAAAGCGAAAATTTATCGTGTCTGAAGCAGGAAGAAGAAAAGTGACTGCTGCCGTAGAGAAAGATGGTAAGCAGCTGAATATAATTGGTATTCGGTTCCAAAAAGTAGGCAAGGTCTATCATTTCGACGCGGGAGATTTCGGAGATACCCAGGTCGGTGATTTTGCCGTGGTTGATACCAGCCGCGGCCAGCAATTAGGAGAAATTGTACAAATTGTGGAGCAGCCTCAGCGTCCTCCTGACGGGACCTGGAAGACGATCTTGAGACTGGCAACCCCGCGTGACCTAGTTCTAAGACAGCTGTGGCAAAAGAAAGAGCTGGAAGCGACCATCAACTGCCGGGCAAAAATTGATGAATTGAAAATCGAAGGTGTAAAAATCGTCACTACTGAATTTAGTTTTGATGGCACCCGTCTTAATGTTTTGTACAGTACAGAAACAGGCGAGAAGGCAGATGTGCGCTCTCTGCGTACTGCGATCCAGCGCACATATCCCCGTTCCAGGGTTGAGATGCGTCAAATCGGCCCGCGGGACGTCGCCAAATTAATGGGCGGCATGGGTGCTTGTGGTCTGGAGAACCGCTGTTGTTCTAAGTTCCTCACCGA
>JACUUU010000214.1 GCA_014859065.1 Anaerolineales bacterium | reverse complement strand
CGCGCCTGAGGTGAATCGAACACCTAACCTACGGATTAGAAATCCGTTGCTCTATCCGATTGAGCTACAGGCGCTAATATTTGCAATGCTTTGCGAGCACCCCATTATCTATTTTTGCTTTGTGGAAGGTCTGTGCACGCATTCTATTATAGTCAAGCAAATATGTGTTGTCAACTGAATAACTAAAACTGGACCGACGGACTGTTTGTACTTAGTGTATGATGATCTGTGAATTTTCCACTTATTCTAATTTAACAATTTTCTTTGTTATACTTTTGTTTGATGTTTCTAATCGTAGAAAATAAATACCAGCGGGCAACTGTGTGCCAACATTATCTTTGCCATTCCAATTCACTAAGTAGCGACCAGCTTTCTGATTTTGGTTTACAAGAGTTCCAACGAGCGTGCCAGTTATATCGTAAATTTTTAACGAAAAATGACAATCAGATGGGAGCTGATAGGAAATGGTGGTATTTATACTAAATGGATTGGGATAGTTTTGGCGTAGCCCTGGTGCTGATAGAAGAGGTTCAGCTGCTGGCTTTTCTTCCACACCCACCCCGTAGGTATAGCTGGCATACACACATGGGTAGCCATCTCTGAATGAGCACCAAGCTACCCATACTCTTTCACCGTCAAATGTCATTACTGGAGTACCGTCCATGGCTGGATGTGTATCAACTGGTGCAGAGTTTGACCAATTCGTGCCATTCCAATAACTGAAAGAAATATCATGGGTTGGATTCATCCAGGTCAGCCATATTCCTCCCAAGCTATCGTGAGTTACTGCTGGATAAGGCCAAGCAGCGCTTCCTGGCTCACTACCGACATGCATCGGACTTGACCAGACAACGCCATTGTAGTAACTAGCATAGATATTGTTGTTGCTGCTCTCCCCAGTACACCAGCCTGCCCATACCTGTCCAGCAGTATCAACAGCTAAAGCGGGCCCGTCAACATAACTACAGCCTACACAGGTGTCTATGAGCATCGTATCACTCCAACCACTACCATCATTAAAACAAGCATTAATACTAGTACAATCAGGAGTACCATGACTTCCCTGCCAACCTAACCACACCCTGCCACTTCTATCTGTGGTTACTGACAGTAATGTGTTGTCATCTTCTGTACTATAGGTGACTCGCATTGGTGATCCCCATTGGCCATTGCTGTAAACATTGTAAGCGACTTCATGTAGATCTCCGAAGTAACCCGTTGTCCAGGCAAACCAGACATTGCCCAAACCATCACCTGTTGCAAGACCATCATGATTACAGCTGGGAAATACTGGAATCCACACGATGTCTGACCAGGAGTTACCATCAAAGAAACAAGACCACTTACCCACACCGTCATCTCCACCCACCAGCCAGACATTTCCGTTCGCATCGGTACTTAGACAAGAGCCAACGAAAAAAATGGAACCACTCCCATATATGGTGTCAGGATCAGACCAACTCCCATCATAATGGCTAACATATGCATTACCGTCTTGAGCACACCAGCTACACCATACAGTTCCAGAAGAATCAGTAGTTAGACTTGGGTGAGGAGCTTGCATGCCTTCTGGATTTATACGTTCAGGGGTAGACCATGTTTGCGCAAATAAGTGACAGGTACTCGTGATCACAAACAAAGCAATCAGATAAAATTTTAGTTTTGCCATAATCAACTTCCATAAAGAGGCGGAAGGTGTTCATGCCTCCCGCCTGATAAGACTATCGCATTACTACTATCTTCCTCATTGCAGTGAAATCACCTGCTTCAATACGGTAGAAGTATACACCTGAAGACACTTTCTCACTAAAATCATCTATACCATCCCATAAAACGTTATAATAGCCTGGATTCTGTGGTTCATTAATCAAAGTTCTTACAAGCCTACCAGCACTATTGTATACCTTAAGACAAACCCATTGTTTAGATCCGGTTTCTGGTATTTGGTATTTGATTTCAGTATTCTGTTTAAATGGATTGGGATAACTCTGCCCAAGGCTAAAGAACCTTGGAATTACAGAAGAATAATCCCCTGACATAGGACCACCAGGTGACCACAGCACCCTGCATGTTCCTTCATAAGGTTTGTAATTGTAATAGTAATCACCATTGCTGTGGTGCTTTGTCACGGTCACATATAGATCACCAGCCGTAGTTGGACAGATGTTAAATGTTATCTGACCGTTCCTGTCTGTAAACCCTCTTTCATACAGGTCATGAGTTACAGTCTCTTTCTTGTAAAGGCATACCAGAGCATGCGCAACCGGAGCATTGGCACCACCTGCACCATCCTCTACTGTAACCCTGAACTGGGTCGGTTCAGTTCCTATCCGTCTAGGATGAGTAACAGTAAGAGTAGCAAGATTTCCTGTTGAATCTGTCCATATCCAGAGTGATGGATCGCCAGCCCATATATGTTGCCGAGCGAACGATAAAGATTTATCGTCAGCATCCTTTAGTTTAATGACTTGAACCTTAGCATAGTTTATCGCCTTCCCTATCTCATAAATACATACATCGGTAGCACCGATACTAGGATTAAACGCGATCTCAAATAACGTTGTGTCGAATATGTTGCTATACTCTGGCCAGGTCCTGTTAGATGCGCCAAGTGCTCCTGCACCACCACCACCACCAGCGGCGAGCCATGCTTCTATTAGAACTTCGTCATCATCAACAATACAACCGTTCGTGCAACAGAGATTAAAGACGAGGGGCACCCAACCAGAATCAGGATACCAGAAGTTCTCCAGACTACGGACGTGTGATGTGTAAAAGGATTGATGATTTGCATCCCAGTTGAGCCAACAATCATACCATCCATGGCCACGATAGTTCACTATGCTAACTCCTCTGAAGTCCTCCCATTCCTCGCCCTCGATGTATTCGATCACATCCTGATTAGTCGCCCCGAACATACCAAAAGCAGTATCAACCTCAAAATTCATTGGTTCTAGTACATAGTCTCTTATATATCTCTTACAAGGAAGAGAATGCGTAGTTGCATCCCAATGCACTACCAACAGCATCTCATCTATATCCCAACGTGGGCAAGGGGTTCTCTCGTAGGCAAAGATCTTATAGATCATCGTGTCGACCTGAGCCTCGTTGACCGGTGGGAACCGCCCAATAGCAAGCTCAGGGTAGTCATCATCACCTGTGAGCAGAGTATACCAATAGTCAGAATAATCATATATTTCGTAAGAACCCGCGGGTGGGGGATAATACCGATAAGTTGGAATGTCATTTGGCTGAGTATCACGATGATCATCACCTACCAGCAGTACCCACTCTGTTCTTCTCGACTCGTAGTCAGCCTCAATTATGGCCTTTATGTCTTCGGGTGAGCTTCCAAGATCAACCACCTCTACCTCTGTGTCAAATCCCTTTTTCTGTTTCCAGAAAACAAATGGCTGGATGGCATCATCGTAATCGTTTGTGGTGATTACTAAATAGGCAAAGCTACGATATTGTTCGCCTTCGGGTATACCAAGCCAGTCGTAGTTGATGATCTGACTTCTGTACATTGATGCATATTCAGGACTAACGCCTGCTGTATAACCACCCTGCAGTATGTTTATATTGCTGACTCCCCAATAATCAAGCACCACCGTGAAATCATAGCAAGCATTTAGCTGATGAGTCACTGGATTGAATGTTATTGGATAGAGCGCCGAATGAACCACTCTCACATCTCTCCAAACTGCTGGATCACTCAGCTCGGTTGTATTTCCCGGATAGAAAGAGTTAGTGGAGTAGGGCACTGTGTCGATGATAAAAGGAGCAGGTGGCTGACCTTCCGGTACTGCCTCCTGATATGGATAAACAGTATAGCCATTCAAGATTAGTGGCGTTACAGTGTTGGTTACAGATATACCAACATTAGAAATCGGTGGAATAGCAACCAACTCTCGGATTGCCGGGAGTTGAGGTTCACCAACATTGTACATCGTGCCATAATCAGGAATTTTTAGCATGTGATAGGTCGTACCGTTTACAAGAGTATCTCTAACCCACATACCAGGGATGGTTACGTGAATAACAGTCCTGGAGTTATTTGACTCAAGTACTTCGACAATCGGTGGGGTGCCCACTGCATTGGATGTGAATGATATCCAGTTCCCCTGTGCAAAGACCGATCCTGGTAACACGAAGATACTCATTAAGATAAACATCACTTTCTGCATCTTTTCCTCCATTTCTTGCCTCTACACGTACTCTAAATTACCAGTATAATCTGCTTGTGTTTAATTCATTATACGAAGAAATATCAAATATGTCAATCCCTTATTGCAATATAGCACAGGTCGATTACCCTGCATTAAACACGTAATAATGATAAATCGTGATAGTCTGGGTTTTTATCTGCGTAATCGATGAATCGAAGATTCAAGAAATCCATTGCTCTATCCGACCTGCCGAAGATATCGAACAAAGTGAGATGCCCCGTGAAATATTGGACGTACTATTTAACGGGGTAAAAGCTACAGGGCAAAACTGATATCAGATAACTGATAACAGATTCCTGCAAAGATTATAGCGAATTTTCATAGGGAGTCAACACGCCTTTGTCGTCCTGGATGTCATTGCAAGGAGTTCGCCAGAGGTTCAGCGAAGCGGGCGACGAAGTAATCCAAATTGTCAAATGTTTAGCTGAATGTCCCGTTTCGGTTACGATTGTGAAATTAGGAAATCGGGGATTTGACCCCACGCTACCCAGCCTTGACTTTGTAAGCGCTATTGATACAATTGCGGTGGAAAGGAATGTTTTCTCACTGATATTCGTAAATGTGTACGAATCTTGTGTATAAGTGCAGTCATTTATACGGGACAAAAAGGAGGTAGTAATGTATCGCAAGCTTTTCATTTTTGCGTGTTTTGCCATCTTGACCCTGGGTAAAGGTCAACAGTTGGAGATAAATGGCTCAGCCACTGATTCAAAAATCAAGTTCGGTGGTCGTGGCGGTGACGCACACCACATATCTTCGTTAAGGGATATTGTCTTCAACTCCAATAGTACCGGCACTTCCCCTGCCTTTGTCTTCAGAAGAACCAGTTTCGATAATCTGAGTCAATATACCAATCTATTATGGATTCTTGGTAATGGTAATGTTGGTATCGGGACAACGAGGCCGCAGTATAAACTAGATGTTGAAGGTGATGTGCAAGCTCATGCGTACCATACCGGAGAGATACATTTTCAGAAGAATGACAAAAAGCTCTGGAGGATGTTTGAGGATGAAGATGGTCTGTATCTGGAGAACCTGATAACTGGCAAGGTATATAAATTTGTGTTGCAGGAGGTAGAGAAGAAATAGGAAGGGTAGGGGAGTAATAGCGTGATCAATATCATCCTTCCCTAGATTTCACACTCGCCCTCGATTGCACGGTGGCAGACTAGGATATGCAGTAGACAACAAAGACGGCGTGCGCTAAATAATCGCTGGAGCTTTCATCGCAGAGAATGAAGCGAGTGACGAAATCTGAGTCAGAAGGGTAGTGATTGAGATCCCTTATTTTCTTGCCCCCAATCACAGGCCACTCATATTTATTGTAGTAGCATTACGGATTTAAAAGGGAGTCAACACGCCTAACGTTCTGGTCATTCCCCGGCCGACCTGTCCTCTGACTCGATCAGGGGGACCGGGGAATCCAGCCCTGTTTTCCATCACTGAAATCAGATTCTTAATCACCGACATCGCTGCCGTAAGGCATCTTCTCGACAAGCTCGAAGAGTAAAATACTTACTGCTCGACTAAGTGACGTGAGGATATCACTGTAATCAAGTCTTCATCAGCGGAATCTACCGGCGCAGCAGGGTCATTCCCCGGTTTAACCGGGGAATTCAGAGGTTTGGTTGTGTCCTGGATCGTCTGGTTCCACCTGAGGCGGACAAGCGCCATTAAATAAGTAATCAACGACACACTTAGACATCGATTTTTATAATCCTTGTATCTAACGGGACAAGCAAGCCGGGCGATGACAGAAAAACGATTATTCGCTTTTTGTTGACATATATGCCCGGGTGAGTAGAATAACATATATGAGCATTAAAGAGATTAGACAAAAAATATCACCTATTCTTGAGAAATACGGTGTGGTTAAGGCCGCGCTCTTCGGGTCTACCGTAAGAGGTACAGCAACAGAGAGGAGCGATATAGATTTGTTGGTGAAACTGCCTAACAACGCTAGTCTTCTTGATCTCGCCGGGCTCAAAATCGAATTAGAGGAGAAATTGGGAGAGGTTGTCCCGTTCACTGTTGAAATCCTGTCTGCGTGCGACGCACAGGCAGGTCGG
>JACUUU010000213.1 GCA_014859065.1 Anaerolineales bacterium | reverse complement strand
ACGAGGTTTTGAAATCAGCGGCGGGTTGAAGAGCAATCGCATGATGCGCTTGATTTCCACAGATGGAAGCCGAGAGTGGTTACCCCTTTCCAAATATGCTGCACGTCTCACACGAGAGGACTGGAAAGAAGTGATCTGGCCTTCTGCGGAAGGTGGTCAGAAAATGTACGCTCATCTGGTTTGCACCTGGATCCGAAAATTAGGGCCCACCTTGCTGCTCATTACTTGCCATAACCCAGATGAGCCTCTCGTAAGTGTGCGCTATTGGGGTAGCACAAACTTGAATTTGGATGCTCAGTCGCTGGTGGACATTCTTGCCATACGTTGGGAAGTGGAAACCTTCTTCGAGTATGAGAAGGACCTGTTAGGCAGTGATAACTATCAAGTGATGACCACCCAAGCCATCCTGCGCATCTGGACGCTCACGGCTTGTATGATGTGTTTTCTAGAAGAGCAACGTTCTGAAATGGACAAACCCAGGGCTACTTGCGGAGATGCCAGACGATTGATCCAGTATGATCACTTCAAGAATATGTTGTATTGGCTACAAGCCCGTTTCCGTGAAGGGATAACTATTGATCAATTACTCGTTCAATTGGCTCAATAATGTTATTAAAGTGCAAGGATAGTTTATATGGATTATTTCTAAAGAATAAATGTAAAACTGAATCATAAATATTTAATAAATTCCATAAAATTAAAAAAAGGAAATTATCATGTTTATTCGAATACTCAAGTGTGGTATCCTAAGTGTATCAGTACTTCTCATGCTGTTTGCATATGATGTTTCCGCTGGTAAGACCTCAGAAGACACTAAAATTGAGGAATTAATAGACCGTTTTGGCCTACAAAGGATTGAGACAATTCCAGAAGATGTAGAACCGCTGTATTTTAATACGGTCGATGAATTGGAAGATTATTTAATAAATTCTCCAAATTTCCAAAAAATAAATTGTGAAATTCAAGAGAATCACTTTGAATATTCTGATTATAGAATTCCAGATGATTTTTCTATTCTAACAACATGTGGCATGGTAACTAGAAATTGCACTGCTCAAGCTTATTTTGCTACTTTTAATACATGGGGAGACTTTTGGGTATGTTATGAAGGATCATTTAGGTGGATCGATAGTGTATTAAATACTCGAGTCGGACTTACGGGGTACTCGGTGGGGTTGAGTCTTACTGACACATATTCTTACTCCTATAATCAAACAACAACGAGTGTTTGTGTAAAAGGAGGCGGTATTGTAAATGAATATATTTGCGTTTTGGGCAATTGCTTTATATGGAGATCTCAACCAGTATCTTGTTCCTTCTGTTATAGTGTTTATTAACCGACAATAGACCTAATTTAGCCATATCATGGTGGTCAAATTCGACCACCATGAAAGAAGAATATAAAAACCAAAATAACATCAAATTACGCCGTAAACAATCTCTGACCACTCAGCTGGTTTGGATCTGGTCGACCAGAATTCTGCAGGGTATATTGACTAATTTTGTTACTAAAATATTTGTCTTACAATAAATCAAAATTCATAATGGAGGATAACAATGGGGCCCTTAGAAATTAATATTAGTTACTTGCTAGTTACTTTTCTGAATGTAGGTCTAATTATTGGTTGGCCAGTTATGTCTCTGATTGGCTTATTTATGCTTAGGCGACGCATATTACCTCCAACAACCAAAGCGATATGGGCTTTGATTGTAACGGGAATTCCTATCCTGGGTTTTATTTCGTTTATTATTATCCAACCTCAGGGGAATGCTAGTTCTAATGCTAATTAAATTGAGTTTATATAAAATTAAAACAGCTCTGCCCTTGAGCAAAACCTCATCTTGATAAAAACCTGAAGCCTGGCAATACAAGAATTTATCGAGGAGTAATAGAATGGCTAATAAAAAACCTGGCGGATTAGCCAGGTATTGTTGCCAAAACTGGCAAGTAACCTCTGGCGTTTAAGCCGTTGTGTTAACGTAAGAATTCATTGATAATGTAGAAGGTAACAATCCCTCCATCACACAGAAAAAGTAGGAAGGAGGGCAATATTGAATTAAGATGAAATGCACTTGCTTTAAGGGAACGGACCCTATATAAAATCTATTATGGAGGTGACAAGATGGATCTAGCATTTCTCACCCACCGGATTGCATCCGACGAGCAATTTGCCGTGCAGTTTCTAAACGATCCAGATGGCACAATTCGTCGCAACGGGTTAACCCTCGAAACCGAATCGTTGCAGGCGATCATCCGTCTCACCAGAAAACCCGGTTTATTGGAAGCTCTTCTGAAAAATGTAGGAAATAGTCCGGACGATCCATTAAATTGGGCGATTCATAGCCTGCGAGTGACTACATCAAATGAGTGTGCCCCTTGAACATGTCTTTGCCATCCTGGAAAGACAGAGTGCAGAGGTAATTGCACAAGCACTACGAAATATCCTCGACTTATCAGTGAAAAATGATTCCGGATTGTACAATTTATATCTATCGCTTCCCGGGCTCTGCTGTAAAACCCTGGGCGGAGATCCTGAATTGGCGACTGGAGTGACCTCTGCTTGGGAAAATCTCTATCTGGGTGCTTATTTATTGGATACAGTTGCGGATGAAGGTGAGTTTGGAACAGACCTCGGTCTCATTGTCACCTTATCCATATCCTGTATTCCCGCAGCACGAATGCTCCTGCTAGAGCATTTAAATTCTGAGCAGGGCATCGAAACATGCAATAACATTCTAAAGGATTTCGATCGGGCTCTTCTAAAAGTTTGTGTTGGGCAAGTGAAAGACCTGACAGAACAAGAACCTACTTTGGAGAAATGCTGGGAAATTGCCAGTGAAAATACAGGGGAGATCTTTGCATTAGCCGCCCGGAGTGGAGCACGATTGTGTTCTGAAAACCCGAAGGTTATCTCTCTTTTCAGCGATTTAGGATGGCACCTTGGGCATCTTGTACAGATCGGCGATGACGTAAATGGTCTGTGGCTACAAGACGAGACCAGGAGTGACCTCGCCTACGGCAAGTGGACCCTACCGGTGTCATATGCCATGCTAGTACTGCCACCACCGAAGCAGGAAAGGTTGAAAGAGTATCTGGATTTGGCGAAACGGGATCAATATTTCGAGGTCGCTGCCCGGCGTATGATCATCGAGGCAGGCGCCCTGTTCTATCTGGCTGCTGAAGCAGATCGCCATCGCCAGTTGGCATTGAAGGCATTAGCTGATGCTATCCCCGCAACGACAGATCGTCAGGATCTTTTGGATTTTATCAACCTAGCTATGATGTGGATAACCCCCAATGACAGCACGAAAAGATAATATAATCGTCTATAGCCTGGTTGGCTTCATAATAATCGTGGCATTATTTATCTTCTGGGTCGGTTGGCTGCATCTCAATTATCCTTATGATGGTTTCAACTGGTACAGCCAGAGCGGTGAAATAGAAACCGTTGATAGGCATGGACCGGTATCTGGCTTGATTGAACCAGGAGATCGGGTGATAGCCATTGATGACCATTTCATTCCGATTATAGACTCGCTTTATTACGACAAGCGACCAGGAGACGTTGTCATCCTGACCGTTCAGCGTCAGGAAAGCGTTGTCAGCCTGTCGGTAGTATTAGCATTCCCCCCCTGGAACGTTCGCCTGGCCAGGTTCTTGCCGATCATTGTCGCCTTTGGATTCTGGGTGATCGGAATGTACGTTTTCTCCTACCAACCTCGTGACGTAAAAAGCAGGCTTCTCCTGTTAGTATGCCTGGTCAGCAGCCTGGCCCTGGCAGCGGGGAGCATATCGGTAATCAGCCCAGAATTTGTGAGAAGGTTGTTCAGCGTCAGCCTGTTTTGGCTCGTGCCGCTGATCGTTTCTTTACACCTGGTTTTTCCCAAGCCTAATAATTTCCCCGCGACACGATACGCTAATTACTTTCTTTACTCTGTTGCAATCATCGTGAGCTTGTACCAGATTCTCGTTATTTCTATCGAAAGAAGCTTAAATTATTTTCAATCAGGACTCTACATGTTTCACCGGATGTGGCTAACCCTGGGCTTGGTGGTAGTGGTGTACTTATTAATCATGGCATATCGCAGCGAGAATTCAGACGTCACACGCCGGCAGGTCGGAATAGTCACACTGGGAACAGGCATAGCCGTCCTGATATTCCTGGGATTCACCCTGCTCCCCGACATCTTTCATGGAAAGCCGCTACTCCCATATCATTATTCTTTTGTGTTTATGCTATTGATACCTTTGTCATACCTCTATTCAATTACACGATTTCACCTGATTCCAATCGATCGCCATATAAGCCGGACGATCTCCTCCAGCCTAACGCTGGTTCTTCTCCTCGGGATATTTCTGCTGGCAGCCGTTGCATTGGTGCGAATTATGCCTGAAGAAGCGTGGCAAGAGCCTCTTACACTGCTGGCTATCATGATGGGGATCGTCCTGTTAGGCGTTCCCTTAAAGCGGGGCGTGAAATCACTCGTCGACCACCTGTTTTATGGCCGCAGCTATGATTACCGGAGCACGATCCAGAATGTCAGCCAGTTGATGCAGGAGCCGTTCGATGATACTGATTTCGGAAGGATGCTTCTGCGTGAACTTGTAAGAACCATGCAGCTTGAATGCGCTTGTATTCACCTGTCACATGGGGAGAATAGATTTACAGCCGATGGATTCGAATCTGAAAATTGCTGGAGAATTAGCTCAGAAAAAGGGGGATTGATTCACAATTTTCAAACGGCGGAAGACTTCTCAGACCGTCGAGAAACGCTACCTGGAAAAGTTTTCCACCAGGAAGCCGGGCTGTTTTCTTGTAAGCAAGCCCAGCTGTCGCTGCCTTTACATGGTTCAAGAGGCTCAATGGGATTTATTCTCACCGGACCGAAAACAGGAAAAGGGGAAATCAGCAAGGATGAACAGGGAATCTTACAGGTAATTGCCCGGCAAGCCGGGATTGCGTTCGAAAACATCAATTTGGCTGCTGAATTGAAGCAACGTAATCTGGAATGCGTTCGTCTCAACCACCAGGTTTTACAAGCCGGTGAAACCGAACGCAAGCGATTGGCATGGGAACTCCACGATGAAACCATCCAGTCTCTCACGGGTATTGGATATGGGCTGGCAGAGCTTCGTTATAAACTGGATCAGGAAGAGCAGTCGGTTTTGAACACGATCCAGGAAAATATCTTTGAGGTTGTCAACGATTTACGCCGGATTTGTACGGATCTCCGCCCACCATTACTGGACACGTTAGGCTTGGTGGCTGCAATTCGTTCGCTTGTCCGAGATTACAGCAGGGAGTCAGGCTATCGAGTTATCCTAGAAGTAAATGGGGAAGAAGAGGTGGAGTTAACCGAAGAAATAGAAATGTGTATCTACAGGAGCTTGCAAGAAATTCTCTACAATGCGCAAAAGTATTCCCAGGCTCGCCTGGTCCAGGTTATGTTAACCCTGGAGCCAGAGCGAGTGTTTCTCCGCGTCGAAGATGATGGAAAGGGTTTTGTCATTCCAGATAGCCTTGGCCAGTTTGGTTTGCAAGGTCACTTTGGCCTGATGGGGATCAAAGAGCGAGTGGAAATGCTAGATGGAACTCTGAGAGTAGAATCGGCTCCTAGGAGAGGAAGTCAAATCACGATCGACATCCCTTTTACTCTGAAACACGATAGATACACTCTTACTCAAAACAGCGAAAAATAATGATCCGTTATAGAATGTGAAGGAGATAGCAATGTCCATTAGCGTATTGATCGCCGACGATCATCCCATTGTGCGTTCCGGCATTCGCAGCGAACTGGCACATCATCCCGATCTGGAAGTTGTGGGGGAGGCTCTTGATGGCGATGAAGTGATTCCGCTAATCGAAAAGACTAAGCCAGACGTGTTACTGTTAGATCTGAAAATGCCTGGAAAGAAGGCAATCAAAATTCTTCGAGGAATTCAAGGCCTTGAATACAAGCCAGAAGTGCTGGTATTATCCGCCTTTTGCGATCCGGAGAATGTGCACGGGATGCTTGGAGCAGGGGCTCGAGGTTATTTGATAAAGGACACTGATCCGAGAGAGATTGTGGAGGGGATACGAGCGGTCGCCGATGGAAACACCTGGGTAGGGTCTAAAATATTAGAAATCCTAATTGAAAGTCCTGCCAGCGAGCTCGACAATACCATCCTCGAAAAGCTCAGCCCTCGGGAGGCAGAAGTGTTAAGGTTATTGGGAAAAGGGTATAACAACTCCAGTATAGCTAAAGAAATAGGGATCAAGGAGCGCACCGTGCGCTACCATATGGAGAATATCTTTA
>JACUUU010000212.1 GCA_014859065.1 Anaerolineales bacterium | reverse complement strand
TAGGTTCACGGGCAGGCATTTTGTAGGTGCTCTTCGAAAGTCTCCGCAAATAGGTGGCTGCCGCTATTATCACAAGCTGCGCGAAAATAAAAATAAGTAGAATCGGCTGGATATGCGATCGATAGTAATGCCTCGATACCGGGGTTAGCTATCGGTCCTGGTGGCAATCCAGGGTAAAGATAGGTGTTGTAAGGAGAATCGACCTGAAGATGTTGACTGGTTAGCGGGTTTGTCCACCAAGTGTTTCCAATTTCGTCATACTCTAAGGCATACTGAACTGTAGAGTCTGCATCCAATTTCATGCCGATTGCATGCCGGTTGAGAAAGACGGAGGCGATCAAGGGCATCTCCTCAACGAGAACCGATTCACGTTCGACGATTGACGCCAGGATGACTGCCTGGAACACATTCAGTCCCTGGCTGCCGAAGGCATTGACCATCTCAGCGTTCACGTTTTGAACAAAGTTATCCACAAATGCAGAAACTAATTGGTCTGGTCTGATCATGCGCGGTAGGCGGTAAGATGCGGGGAAAAGGAAACCTTCCAGGGAAGACCCAGGAGGGATACTCGCCAGTATTTCATAACCAGATGGTGGAGCCTCGAGCGCATCCAGGAACTCATCCGGTGTAATCTGAAAGCCCGACGTTGGTAGGGAGGCTGCAATCTCCTCAGCTCGCCAACCTTTTAGGATGTTGAATTCAACGTGCGTAGGGGTAGGGTCTTGCAGGTGTTGGGCGATTTCTGTGGCGGTCATACCTGGGCTGAGCAAGTACTCTCCTGCTTGTAGGGTTACATCCAACCCACTGTAGCGAAGGTATGCGCTGAATGCTGAAGCATTTCGGATAAAACCTTCGCTTTGAAGACGGGTAGCTATGGTAGGAATGTTCTCTCCCAATTCTATTACAAAGGTGCGTTGCGTACCGTTGGGATCCATCGGTCGGGTTAGATCATCTGATTGCCAGAGAATTTGGATAGAAAGGCGGATCTGCTGGGTTATATCAAGATGTTCTGCTGGAGGACCAAATGTCCTGGCTGCGTAAGGTGGTATTCCAACCAGAACAAAGCCACCAACCAATCCTCCTAAACAAACAAGTGTTGCTAGAGAAAGAAAAAAGAAGACCACCAGAGATGAACGGCGAGCAGACATAGTTAAGGTTGCAGTCAGGTAAATTGAAGAACGTCAGTCATTCTTTTGCAATTGAGTGTCCGTGTTTTCTAGAAGCATTGGTGTCCAGGTATGATTGCAGGATCACTGTAGCAGCTAATTCATCCAGATGTGGGTGTTTGCGTCGTTTTTTGTGTGAGATCCCGGCGACGAGCGCAGCGGTTTGAGCATCTTTGGTGCTGAAGCTCTCGTCCCATAATTCTACCTGAATTTTGCTTTGTGCCCGAATGGCTGCTGCTAAACGAGCTGCCCGGCGGCCTTCAAAAGTTGGTTTGCCGTTTTCATCCAAAGATTGTCCAACGATAATGCGATCAACGACATGCCTGGTAGCAAGCTGGACGATCGTGGTCGCGTCTTCATGTCGGGAAACGTGTTTGAGCACGGATAGAGGGCTAGCTATGGTGCCTGTGGGATCGCTGATGGCGATACCGATTCGCTTGGCACCGGGATCAATGGCAAGGATGCGCATAGTTATAGTAAATAAAGGTGGGTGGCATAATTTTGGTTTTCACTTGTCCAGTTTTTGTTCGACCCAGGCTACGACACTGGCTAAGGCATCGTTTAAATTTGAAGCGTTTCGACCTCCAGCCTGAGCCATGGAAGGACGACCTCCCCCACCTCCGCCTAAAGGTTCAGCGATATATCTGACCAAATCCACTGCGTTCAAACCTCGGATTACCAGGTCTTCGGTGACAGCTGCTATGATGGTTGGACGGTCGTCGTTGATTGCAGCCAAAACAACCACACCGGATGAATACCTCTGGCGGAAACGGTCGCTCATTTGGCGTAAGGTACCTACATCAGCATCCGCGATTGTTAGGGAGAGGACTGCCACCCCACCAACATTTTTAAAAACCTCTGGATTTGATTGTGGGTTTTCTAGAATGCTGGTAAATTCAGCCACGATTGCCCCTTGGTGTAGGGAAGCAATCTTTTTTCGCATACCATTCAGCTCTTCTAGGAGCTCGTGGGCTTTTTCAGGGACGCGGTCTGGTGAGGTTTCTAATATGGTTGCGGTGTCGTTCAACAAGTGGAAACGCTGCTGAATGATCTCATATGCAACTCGACCAGTGACAGCTTCTATCCGGCGAACGCCAGCAGCTATACTGGCTTCGGAGATGATCAGAAAAACTCCAATATCACCGGTTTCATCTACATGAGTGCCCCCACACAACTCATAAGAGAAGAAATCTTCACCACCTACGGAGATAGTCCTGACAGTGTCAGTATACTTCTCTCCGAATAGCGCTATAGCACATTCATTGATAGCTTGTTGTAAGGGTTTAAAATGGATATCAAGATTGTAGTTCCCGAGTATTTTCTGGTTAACACCAGCCTCAATAGCCATTAATTGTTCGGAGGTTACCGCCTGGGGGTGGGTGAAGTCAAATCGTAAGCGCTCGGGAGCTACTAATGATCCAGCCTGGCGAGCGTGATCCCCAAGGATGGCGCGCAGTTCGGAGTGGAGTAAGTGTGTAGCGGTGTGGTTGCGCATGATATCTTTACGGCGCCTTTCATCAACCCATGCGGTTGCCAAGTCACCTTCTTTAGGAAAGCCATGGATAACCTCGCCAAGGTGTAGGATCATCCCACCAACTGGTCGGCGCATATCGGTCACTTGAATCTCCCATCGCCGTTCTTGTCCATCAGCGTCACCTTCTGCTAAGCCAATAAGCTTTCCCTTGTCTGATACCTGCCCTCCGGATTCAACATAAAACGAAGTTTCAGGGAGCAGGATCTCAACCTGATCACCGGGCTCGGTGGTATTTACGCGTTCTCCACTGCGAATAATTGCCAAGATTGGAGCCTCAAATTCGAGCTGCCCATAAGGGTTATAAATCACACCATCGGGGCTTAGCTTATCACCCTCGATCATCTCGTTTCGGAGCTGGCGGTAGATTTTGGTTTCGGCTTCACTTAGTGAGGCAAAGCTTTCCCCCGCGCCAGAGGCGATCCGGTGACCTTCTAAAGCTGCAGCGAATCCGGAAACATCCACGTCCAGACCATGTTCCCGGGCGATATCACGCGTGATCTCCAATGGTAAGCCATACGTGGCATAGAGGTCAAACGCTTTATCTCCTTCCAGGATCGATCTTTTCCTATCTTGAAGACCCTGTAGCTGGCTTTCTAACTTTGTAACTCCACTCTCTAGTGTGCGGTGGAAACGCACTTCCTCCCTGGTTATGCTCTCTAGGATTGCTGATCGATTTCGAGCCAGTTCGGGGTAGAAATCTCCGTAGGTGTCGATCACGGACGCAGCTACATGCGAGAGGAATGGTTCGACCATACCGATCATATTTCCAAACCTCGAAGCTCGCCGAATAATCATCCGGCACACATAATTGCGGCTGGTATTTCCCGGAATTACCCCGTCAGCGATCAGAAAAGCCGCCGATCTGGAATGATCAGCGATCACCCGGTATGGAGTAATATTCTCTTCACGCTGCCGCTCATCATGACCAGTTAGAGTCTGGATGGTGTTCATCAGTGGGGTAAAAAGGTCGGTTTGGTAATTTGACCTTACACCTTGAAGCACCGACACGATTCGTTCCAATCCCATGCCAGTGTCTACATGCTTGTCTGGAAGCAGTTCTAATGATCGTTCACCTGTGCGGTTGTATTGTATGAATACCAGGTTCCACAACTCGAGAAAACGGGTGCAGTTCCCGTTCACTTGACAAACATGGTCAGGGACATCCTGAAGGTTGCACGCTTGTGGACCTAAATCGATATGGATCTCGCTGTTCGGTCCGCAAGGACCGGTCTCAGCCATTTCCCAAAAGTTTTCCTTCCTACCAAAATAGAGGATGTGGTCAGAGACAAATCCAGGCTGCTGCAGCCAGTGCTCAACAGCTTCATCATCGCGTTCAATTTCTCCCTTTTCGTCCTCGAAACAGGTAGCCCAAATCTGCTCTTTAGGTAATTTCCAGATATCTGTGAATAATTCCCAAGCCCATTCGATCGCTTCCTTCTTGTAGTAATCGCCAAAAGACCAATTACCCAGCATCTCAAAGAAGGTGTGATGGGTGTCGTCACGACCGACATCGTCTAAATCGTTGTGTTTACCAGCTACTCTCATACACTTTTGGGAATTTGCGGCGCGGGTATAGGGACGTTTATCGATTCCTAAGAAAACGTCTTTAAATTGAACCATACCTGCATTTGTAAAAAGCAATGTCTGGTCTTCCCCGGGGACCAGTGAGGATGAAGGCACAAAGGTATGTCCGTTTTTCACGAAAAAATCGATAAAAGTCTGGCGAATATGGGCGCCGGTCATTAATTTTTCTGGCATGAGTTCTCCCATGAATAAAGTGTATAGGATTCGTGGGACAGAAGGGAGTGTAGTTCTTGAGTTCCCCGATCGCTATATTTTCTGCTGTCAATTATACCAAGGTGGCTGTCCAGGCAGTTATCCGTGCAGATGATAACCTTCCATGCGAAGTAAAAATGCTTTTGTTTCTAATCCAATCTGCCCTTTATAACCTCGCAGTGAGCCATCTGATGCGATAACCCGGTGACATGGGATAATTAGGGGGATTGGATTATGCCGAAGGGCCTGACCGACTGCGCGGGCAGCTCGGGGTTTGCCAACTTTGCGGGCGATCTCTGCATAAGTCACCACCTGCCCATGGGGTACCTGGCAAGTTGCCAGCAAAACTTGGCGGTGAAACTCAGAAATACCGGACAAATCCAGGGATAGCTCAAAGCTGCTCCGATTTCCATCCAGGTATGCATGTACCTGCTCCAAGATTGGTCTTATCCTCTTTGGTGAACGGATCGCAAATCGTCCAATTCTTGCCTGCCCATGCGATTGTATTGCCCTGTCCACTTCAATTTGATTGATAAACTCACCTTCATTCAGGCCAAAATCGAGAGCAAAAAGCCCTTTATCGGTTGTCGCAGCGTAAATCTCCCCAAGCAGGGGATGAGAAAATTTATCGTAGTAAACCACATATTCGTGGTTGTCACGTAATGCGCGCTCGAGATTTCTTTTAGCTCTCTGCACACATTCTTGATTAGGATCGGCGGCAAAAATCAGGTCGAGGCTTTGTAAGATTGGGTGTTCTGCAACTGTCCCCTCAGAATCACCTAGCCAGCGAGCTAAAATCTGCTCGTCAATAAGATTATTCATGATAATTTTCTCCATTATTAAATTGAGTGCGAATTTTTTTTAATGCCTGATAAACATTCGCCCGGGCTGACTCCTGACTGCATTCCAGGGCTATGGCAATTTGTGCATAGCTTAATTGCTGGTATTTACGCATCAAAAAGGCTGCGCGTTGTTTCTCAGGTAGCAAGGAGATTGATTGTCTTACTGCCAGAAGTAATTGGCCACGTTCAATACCTGGTTCGATCTCAGAGCTATTATTTGGATTAAGATATTCAATATCGTCAAGCAGCTCGTTGATGTGTTTACGCTTTTTGAGTTGGGTAAACGCTTGGTTGGTAGCGATTTTGTACAACCATGCACGTAAATTCGTATTGTGCCTCAATCGTGGATATGCTCGCAGCGCTCGCAGGTACGTCTCTTGAAGACAATCTTCAGCCTCCGAGCTATCCTGAAGTATTCGGGAGAGGTATGAAAAAATCTCAGAGCTATATTGGTCTACCAGGGTTGTAAAAGCAGGAAGGGATACCATGGTTCAATCCTCTATATTGTATAACCATTCTCGAACAAAATCGTGAAAATCTCCCCCCCAATTTCCTGGTCTCAAACATATCCAACCGAGAATACCTTCCGATCTTGATTGTTTTCTATTGCCCGGTGAGTACTTGAGACTTTATAATTGAAAAATGATAAAACAAGTCTATTTACCAGTAACAATCTTAATTGAATCATCGACCCCTTATCCGATTATCATTTGTCCAGTTGAGAGGTACGTTCTGCAATATGAATAACGATTTGCCAGCTCGCTGCCCAGATTGTGTGATCAGAATATTGGACCGAAGCGAATGGTTCGCCATACCTGGATTAGTGGCCACTGCTCGTCTGGCAAGAGCCAGAGGGTTGTCACGATTGTTGAGCAGCAAGTTTCTGGCAGGTCAGGAAATCGGAGCGATTGCGTTAGGTTCAACCATATTTTTCCGCAAATTAGACCATTTTAACCTACACACTGTTGTTGGTATTGCGTTTCTGGCGCACGAATTGAAA
>JACUUU010000211.1 GCA_014859065.1 Anaerolineales bacterium | reverse complement strand
TAAAACGTGGCACTACGAGCTGCGCGACCCCCTCGATACAACGGTAGGAGAGCTACAGTGTCAGATGACACCAGGCGAAGTAATCTACTCGCTGGATTGCCAAATGGAAGTAGACGGGTTTACTACTGAACTTGATCGGAGCCTATTCCACATGGAATCTACGACCAGCCGGTGGAATGTCCACTGGTCAGCTGTAGATTTTAGTCTAATCCAGGCTGAAATCCTTGTAGAGGTTGAAACCAGTCAGCTTCAATCCACCCTCGTAACTACTGAGGACCAATTACACTTGGTGGTTATTCAAAACCATACAGATTCCCACGAGATATATATACCCCAAAACTCACTTTTGGTCGACGAGTTGCCCTGGCGCTTATCGGCGCTGCCGTTTGAAGTAGCTTTCAGGACCCAAGCTGCTGTAGCCTGGTCTGCCCGTTGGGACGCAGAACTGCAGCAGAGCGTACCAGGATATGAACAAACCGCCATCATCGTCCGTGGAGGTGAACCTTTGGCAGTTCCAGCTGGGAACTTCATATCCTGGAGAGTTACGGTTGGTGAAGACAAGACTGCCTGGTATGACGTTGAGCCACCCCATACACTCCTGAGGTACGAGAATGGGATTCTCTCCTACTTCCTCAAATGAGGTCACTCACCTGAGCACATTCACTTAATCACCAGTCGGGACATCAACGCGGGATTTCAAGCGCTCTTCCAATCCAGGAGGTCGGTAATCCAGCGACTGGTGCCTGAAATAGGTGTTGTATAAGCTGGCATAATGACCTCCCTGTGCCAGCAACCCCTCGTGATTGCCCTCTTCGATGATCTTACCTTGGTCCAGGACGATAATCCGGTCGGCAGATTGGATCGTAGATAGGCGGTGAGCGATCAAGATGCTGGTAGTATCCGCCAAAATGAGGTTCAATGCTTGTTGGATTTGCCATTCAGTAAAGGGATCGATGCTTGCGGTCGCCTCATCCAGAATGAATATTACCGGTTTCTGAACCAATACCCGCATCAAGGATACCAACTGGCGCTGCCCCATCGACAAGCGTGAGCCTCTCTCCCCGACTTCTGTGTCAAGTCCTTGCGGCAATGAGTCTAACCATTCCCCATTACCGATCTTATTTGCCAACTCTTCGATGCGGCCTGGCTCATTTGAGGAGCAGGCATAGCAAATATTTTCCGCTACCGTACCTGAGAACAAGAACGGCGTCTGCGAAACGATCCCCAGTTTTCTCCGGTATGTAGACAGATCAAAAGTGCGGATATCGTGATCATCAATGCGAATACAACCATCCTGGTACTCATAGAAACGAGCGATCAACTTTGCAATTGAAGATTTCCCTGCACCGGTATGACCTACCAAGGCGATATTCTCACCGGGTTTGATTTCCAGGTTGAAGTTTTCAAGCACGATTTCCTGATCGGAATAGCTGAAACCAACATTCTCAAATCTTACTTCTCCCCGTAGAGACTTCACAACACGGTTGTCGATTTGATTGACATCAGGTTCAGCATCGACCAAAGCGAACACACGTTCAGCAGCTGAAAGCCCAGATTGGACTTGAGTCCAGAATGCAGAAAGGTTGAGGACTGGGAAGAAAAACCGCTCCAGGGTTTGCAGGAATAAAAACCAAGCCCCTACTGTGACCAACCCCTGGATGACACTCAATCCACCTACATAAACCAAAATTGCTGTCCCAAAACCGCCGAGAACATTGAGTGACGGGAATATGGTTGAGAGCACAAGACCTCGCTGCACATTCACCCGATAGGACTGCCAGTTCGCGCCATCGAATTCCTCAAATACAGTTCTTTCCTGCCTGAAATTCTTAGCCACAGCGATTCCACTGACCATTTCCTTGATTGTGGCATTAACATGCGCCATCGCCCGCATGCCCCGACGTGTGACTCTCCGAGCGATCCGCCGAAAACCCAACGCGGTAAAAAAGATTACTGGGATAAAACTGAACAACAACAGCGAGAGCTTCCAATCAATCGTGATCAGAACAACCGCCAGCAAGAGTGATTGGAAAAACTGAGAGATAAGGTCGGTTACCAAAACAACTGTTTGACCGAATTCTTGGGTGTCGGAAGTGATCCGTGAGACGATTTTTCCCGAGGAATTCTCATCGTAAAATGAAAGATCGTGTTCAGCTGTGGCGCTGAAAGCATCCAGGCGTAATTTCCAGATAATATTGCCAATAATGCGCACAAGCTGTCGCCGCCGCAGCCAGTTTGCCCCCCAAATCATCACCCCGAAAATCAAGATCGCTCCTGACAGCAGCATCATGTTGACAGCTGTCAGCTCCACCGTGAGTATATCCACTCCTCTGGATACCAGTACCGGGACTGCTGCGCCAGATAGAGCGATGACCAGCAGCATTATTACCACAATGACCAACACCCGCAGGTGTGGTCGGAAATAGGCAGCCATACGCAGCGCCAGCTCACGATCACTATATTGCCGGTCGTATCCTTCCTGTGCTAATCCCGAAAAGAAGCTCATTTAACCTTCTCGCTGAATATCCGCCGGTACGCTTCTGAAACCGCCAACAATTCCTCATGGGTTCCTATGGCAGCGATTCTCCCATTCTGCAGGACTATGATCAAATCTGCCCAGCGAATTTGGGATAGACGATGAGTGATAATGAAGGTTGTACGTCCGCGCGTCGCGGCAAAAATCGCTCGCTGGATCTTATCCTCGGTAGCGCTGTCGATCGCGCTGGTTGAATCGTCCAAGATCAATATGCGCGGATCTGTCAGGAACGCCCGTGCAAGAGCAAGGCGTTGCCTTTGTCCTCCGGACAAGGTTACACCGCGCTCACCAATGATTGTCTCGTAACCATCTTTGAAAGAGAGAATAAATTCGTGCGCCTGGGCAGCTTTTGCAGCTTCGATCATGACCTCCTGGCTGGCATTTGGATTCCCAAAGGCGATGTTCTCAGCAATTGTCCGTGAGAAAAGGAAAATATCCTGTTCAATTATCGATATCTGTTGACGTAGGGCTTCCAGGTTCCAATCCCGCACATCGACACCATCCACAAGTACTTCCCCAGATGTGGCGTCATATGTGCGGTTCACCAACTTCGTCAGTGACGTTTTCCCGCTGCCCGTCTGACCGACAATCGCCACTGTCTGACCTGGTGCAACCTTGAAATTGATCCCATCCAGGGTATCCTCGCCAGATCCATACCCAAAGGTGACGTCTCTAAACTCTATCTCTCCGCGCATTGGCAGTGAATACCCGCTAACATTTTGATCCAGGTTATCTTCTCGACTGATTAATTCCAAGATTCTCCTGGCACTTGCAATCCCCAGAGACACTTGCGAATAAGCGAACAGGGAAGTAAAGGTGGGAAAACCAAATAATTGAATCAACCCAAAAAACGCTACCACCTCACCAACGTCTAAATGGCCTTGTCGGAATAAGATAAGAGAATGTAATAACCCTCCAGCTTCAGCCAGCCCTAATAATAATAGGGGGAGGAAGCGGGCTTCGACATTCCCCTGACGGATGAATGCATCTCTGAATCGACCGGCATTTTTGCTGAACAAATTTACTTCCCCCTGCTCTTGCGCCATACCCTTCACAGTTTCTATACCGTCGACCGCTTCCGCCAGACGGGTATTCATCTGCCCAAAAGACTGCCTCACTTCTCGAGTTATAGGATCTAATTCCCGTAGGTATTGCCATAGAGCCAGTACAAAACCAATCAGGAACAGTGCGGGAACCAATATCAATGAGGGATGATAACGGGGTGCCAACAATAAAGGCATAACCAGGAAATTAGCCGATCCGATTACTAGATTGATCCCCGGGTTGAACATCAAGTTTATCTCGCGCACATCATTGGTTGCGCGTGCCATCGTATCTCCCACAGGCTGCAAGCTGTGGAATGTCATACTTTTCCCCAGCAAACTGACAAATATCTCGTGACGAATATCTCGTTCCAAACGCTGACCGATGAGCTCTGCGCTGAAGTTCCGACCAAACTGCAGAGCTCCCCGGATTACCTGGGTGACGACAATCCAGATAGTGATGTTTATAAGCGCAGCGGTGTTAGTTGGATCTTCAAGGATGGCATTAAACGCCATCCCAATAAAAACCGGCACCAGGGCAGCCAGACCTGCATTTCCAAACGCCCCTATCAATAATGATAATGCCAGATACCAATAATGAACGGCATGCGAAATTATCCATCGCACCGGGTTACTTCGGTCAGTTCGACGCTGGCGCGGCAGGCTAAATTCGGCAGGGAAGGCGGTTGAAGCCATAAACAATCCTCAGATTCTAACCCTAATCGTTCTCACCAGGGAAAGGGAGTTCTGCTGCAATTTTATACGGACCTAACTTGGGAAACTTCTCCACAGGAAACCGACGAATGCGCTCACTCCTGGCTGATATTTTATACCCAAATCCATTTTTGTGTATCATGGGAATCGAGCGCTGTGAACGGGCAAATTGATGGCGTGTTAGCTTTGAGAAATATGAGAAATTGTCCTTTTCTTGGGGATACACCTCAAACAATTGTTCATAGGTCAAGGTAAACTGTTCAATGAAGGACACAGGCACGACGTGCATATTGCTTATTACCCAACAGCGATCCTCGTGTTCCCAATAATAAGAAAGCCCAATAAACTCGCCCCGTGAGTTTATATAAGGGAAAAAGGGGAAAGAACGACAGCTGAGCGCTCGAAACTTTCTCTGACAATATCTATGCCCCTTGCAGGCGATCAAAACCTGTCCTTCTGGTGTTTGCGCACATAATTCTGAGGTAATATTAGGATCATCACTTTGCCACAACTTCCAAAGATCAGTGCTGGAACGCAAATATTCCCATTCAGCCTGATATGCTGATGGGACAACATGATTGGTATCACAACAAAATGGCACACCTGCAGCATTGTAAGGAGCACACTTTGACCCACAGTCAATCGCGCTGAGTGGGGATGGAAAATATGTGTATAACCGGTTAAAGTATGTGGACTGTGTGTGGCACATGCGTTTTAGGATACCATAAATTATCAAAAATGCTTTTATAATAGAAAAGCTGAACCAAACAATTAATTTGGAGGGTCATATGGCTAAGAGCGACGATAACATTGCTGAGCGAAAAGATAATAATCCTGAGAAGACTTCCAACAACGACCTCTATAAAGAGTTGATTGAGGTATTAGAAAGCCACCGGGGTGAAAAACACGTTATTGTACTTCAGAACTATCCTGACCCAGATGCAATTGCATCAAGCTATGCTCAACGCCTGATAAGTAAAGAGTTCAATATCGAAACCGACGTAGTCTATAGCGGCAAGATCAGTCACCAAGAGAATATCGCCATGGTGAGGTTATTAGGGATTGAACTCCACCACTTCGACGAAACGATCGATCTGTCTCAATATCAAGGTGCTGTTTTTGTAGACAACCAGGGTACAGCGTGTGAAGAGATTGTCACTGCCTTAAATCATGCTGGAATTCCACCAATCGTTATCGTTGACCACCACGAACCTCAAGAAAGGCTTAATCCTGTTTTCAAAGACATACGCAGCAAAGTCGGTGCTACTTCCACTATTTACGCCCAATATCTAGAACATGGACAGCCACCTTTAAACAAGTCTCAAAAAGAACATGTTCAGGTGGCGACAGCCCTTTTCCATGGCATTCTCACGGACACAAGCGGTTTTATCCGCGCGGGGGCTCAAGATTTCTCGGCTCTGCGTTTCCTGAGCGACTTTCGCGATGCTGAAATGCTTGAACAGATTATGAGCCAGGCTAGATCGAAGCAAACCATGGAAGTAATTCGGGCAGCATTGGGAGAGCGAGTGGTTGCTGAAAATTATTCCATCGCGGGCATCGGCTTTATTCGCGCTGATGATCGCGACGCAATACCTCAAGCTGCGGATTTTCTGCTCACCGAGGAGAATGTCCACACTGCCATCGTCTATGGAATTGTCTCCAGCGACAGTTCAGAAGAACGTGTCATCGGTTCGATGAGAACTTCCAAGCTAACACTTGATCCAGACCAATTCATCAAAGATGTGTTTGGAAAGAATACTGGTGGTCAATTCTTTGGTGGGGGAAGACCTTCAGCGGGTGGTTTTGAAATCCCGGTTGGTTTTCTTTCAGGTGGACAGATGGAAGAATTTCAAGAGATCAAGTGGCAAGCCTTCGACCAGCAGATCAAACAAAAAATATTCTCCAAAATCGGGGTAGATAATCCCCCAACTGATACGTAAAGTTCACCACTTCAAAAACCCGTCATTATTTGTTGCCGCTCGGTAGTATTGTCATTAGTCTGGAGTATTATCCTCCAGAGAAAAAAGAGGCA
>JACUUU010000210.1 GCA_014859065.1 Anaerolineales bacterium | reverse complement strand
GTTATTCGTGGTTTTTGGATTTTTCTTGGGAGGGTCGGGGATGACAGAGCTGCTTTACAAAGAGGAAGTCTACCAGATCATAGGCGCAGCAATGGAAGTATATAATCAATTGGGCAATGGCTTTTTGGAAGGGGTGTATCAAGATGCCATGGGAATCGAACTGGGGATACGCAAAATACCTTTCACCGAACAAACGCCGCTCGAAATTACTTATAAAGGGCAGCCACTCCGTCATCATTATCTGCCGGATATGGTGCTCTTCAATGTAATCATACTGGAGTTGAAGGTGATCACATCTCTGGGTGCAAATGAAGAAGCACAGTTGCTGAATTACCTGAAAGCCTCTGGTTTACGCCTGGGATTGTTGATCAATTTTGGTTCGAAAAATAAGTTGGAGTGGAAACGGTTGGTCTTATGAATAAAACCACGAATTTTCACGAATAGACACGAATAAGTAAATAATTAGTGCAAATTAGTGCTATTCGTGGTTCATCAATTTAGCATAGAAAAAATTCGTGAAGATTAGTGTTATTCGTGGTTCTATGGTTAGGAGAAGGTCATTATGCCAAAGTCGAACATTGAAATCGTAACTACCGGGTTGGATATACTGCTGACCGGTTTGAAACCCTATGCGCTCAGGGAATTGAAGAGCCGTTTTGGAGAACGCTGGTGGAAATTGGCGGTGCAGGACGTGTTGCGCGGGGCAGTGCGCTCAGATACACGCTGGGCACAGATGACGGACGAAGAACGTTTCGAGCTGCTGGATGTGCAGGCTATACTGACCATCATGACTTCCTGCTGGAACGATGTATTTCAGGATCAGTTAGGTTGGACCGGGCGCAGCTACGTCAGCGAACTGCGCGAGGTGCGCAATAGCTGGGCGCACCAGCGCGCATTCAGTGCAGAAGACGCTTTTCGCGCCCTGGATACCATCGCGCGCCTGCTGGCGATGACCGGCGGTCAGGGGCAGGAACAGCTCAAGAAGCTCAGCCAGGAGCTGCTGCACCAGCGCTTTGAGGCAGAGGCAAAGCGCGAGCTCAAGAAGAGCGCGGCAGTCACACAGGCCAAAACCCAGGCTGGCTTGAAACCCTGGCGGCAGATCGCCACTCCCCATCCGGATGTTGCCTCCGGCCGCTACCAGCACGCCGAGTTCGCCGCTGATTTATTCCAGGTCATCACAGGTATTGCCGAACCTGAGTATGGTGACCCGCGTGAGTTCTTTCAGCGCACGTATCTGACCGACGGGTTGACACGCCTGCTGTCACGCGCCTGGGAAAGGCTGTCAGGCATGGGTGGCGACCCGGTGGTCGAGTTGCAGACCAACTTCGGCGGCGGAAAAACCCACTCGATGCTGGCGCTTTACCACCTCTTTGGAGGAGGTCCGCACCTGGCAGAACTGGCTGGATTGGAAGACCTGATCCCGAAAAGCATGGATGAACAGGATGAGATCCGCCTGCCGAAAGCCAATCGAGCAGTGCTGGTCGGTACTCAGCTTAGCCCAGCAGAAGGGCGCACCAAACCGGATGGCACTGTGACATATACACTGTGGGGAGAAATGGCCTGGCAGTTAGGTCAGGCAGCTGGCAATAAAGGGGTAAAGGCGTATGCGCTGATTGCCACGGAGGACCAGAAAGGGGTCAGTCCTGGATCTGAAAAAATTGCCAAACTATTCAAAAGTTACGGACCAGCATTGGTGTTAATCGACGAGTGGGTAGCCTTCACACGGCAGTTGTATGGAAAAGAAGGACTGACCGCCGGCAGTTTCGACGCCAATATGACCTTCGCCCAGTCACTAACCGAGGCAGCCAAGGCAGTGCCAAACGCCCTGGTGGTGGCTTCCATCCCCGCTTCGGATATCGAGATCGGGGGTGAAGGTGGGCGCGCCGCCCTGGAGCGCATCCAAAACGCGGTGGGTAGGGTCGAGGCAATTTGGAAACCGGCAACTTCATCCGAATCGTTCGAGATCGTCAGGCGACGCTTGTTTGAAAGCCTCACCGATTTCGCCGGTAGGGACGCGGTTTGCCGTGCATTCTCGGAGCTTTACCAGGCGAACCGCGCTGAGTTCCCCAGCGAATGCCGCGAAGCATCCTATGAAGAACGGATGCGCTCAGCGTATCCCATCCATCCCGAATTCTTCGACCGTTTGTATGAAGACTGGTCTACGCTGGACCGATTCCAACGCACGCGCGGTGTCCTGCGGTTAATGGCCTCCCTTATCCACGAGCTTTGGGAGCGCAACGACAACTCGCTCTTGATCATGCCCGGCTTAGTTCCGATCGATTCCACAGCTGTACGCTTCGAGATCGCCCGATACCTTCCGGAAGGATGGGGTGCGGTTATCGATCGAGACATCGACGGGGTTACCAGCCGGCCGATGATCCTGGATAGAGAAAATCCGAACCTGGGCAGGTTCTCGGCCTGCCGGCGAGTGGCGCGCACGGTCTTTATCGGCAGCGCACCCTCAGTCAGCGCTCAGAAAACGCGCGGCGTGGAAGAGGTAAGAGTCAAATTGGGCTGCGTACAACCGGGAGAATCTCCAGCCGTATTTGGAGATGCACTGCGACGACTGTCTGAAGACCTGACGTACCTTTACTCGGATGCCAGCCGCTACTGGTTCGACACGCGACCAACCATCACCCGCATCGCTTCAGACCGGGCAACCATGTACGAACGTTCCCCGCACCTGGTGGAAGACGAGATCATCCGGCGGATACGCAGCGCGGTCGGCCGCCAGAGGGGTGAATTCCACGGCGTGCACGTGATCCCTGGCAGCAGCAGCGATGTGCCTGACGAAGACCAGGCGCGCCTGGTGATCCTGGGTCCAGACACGCCGCATCGTGCAAGGAATGGCAGCAGCAAAGCTCAGGTAGCTGCTCAGGAGATCCTGGAACGGCGTGGCAACAGCCCGCGCATCTACCACAATATGCTGGTTTTCCTGGCTGCCGATAGTGAACGCCTGGGAGAGCTGCAGCAGGCAGTGCGCCTGTGGCTGGCTTGGACCTCCATACACCAGGAAGAAGAACAGCTCAACCTGGATGCAGCACAAAAAAGGCAGGTAAGCAGTCAAATCAGAAAATATGATGAGACCATCGCTTCGCGTTTGGTTGAAACCTACTGCCACCTGATCGTCCCATCCCAAGAGGGAACTAATGCTGTTGAATGGAACTTCACCCGCTTGCAGGGCAATGATGGGTTGGTGGAACGCGCCTCGCGCCGCCTGGTGCGGGATGAGGAGTTGATCGTGCAGTGGTCGCCGGCTAATTTGAAGCTGGAACTGGAGCGTTGGCTGTGGAAAGAGCAAGATCACCTGTCGGTGAAGCAGTTGTGGGAATACCTGGCTTCTTATCTTTACCTGCCGCGGTTGCAAGATGTAGATGTGCTCAAAGATGCCATACGTAACGGGGTGGGATCGCTGACCTGGCAGGATTATTTTGCCTATGCCGAAGGATTCCGAGAGGATGGTTATTATATAGGGCTGGTAGCGGGCAGTATTCCGAAGGTCATTCTTGACAGTTCAAGTGTATTGGTGAAGCCGGAGGTAGCCAAAAAGCAGCGAGAAGATGAAGAAGAAGGTGGAGATGATGAAAATGGCGAAAATGAAGAGAATGGAGATGATGGAGAGAACGGCGATGGTAATGGTGAAAACGGCAAGGAGAATGGTGATGTCGAGATCGTTCTAAGACGCTTCCATGGCTCAGTAGAATTGAATGCAATGCGTTTAGGGAGGGATGCCGGCAGGATCGCCGATGAAGTCATATCGCATCTGTCAGGATTGGTTGGGTCAAAGGTGAAAGTGACCTTGGAAATTGATGTTGAAGTGGAAGATCGGATTCCGGAGGATAAAGTGCGCATCGTGAGCGAGAATGCCAACACGTTGAAGTTCAAGACGCATGGATTTGAGTAGGGGTGAGGTAATAATTTCCTATTAAATTACGATAGTTAATGGAATTAAATAATCAATTACCTAATCAGTAATTTGATTTTTTTCGAGATTTTTAGAATATGACAAGAAACTATGTATATTTCTCTTCAAAAAATGTTAGTTGTTCGGCTTTTATACCAATATCTTCATCAGGTTGTTCCCGGTGTTTTGAGAATTTTTCAATAGGATCACCATGTAAGTACTTAAATAATACTTTATAATCTTTTCCATTATTAGCTTTCTTCGCTAATTTTATTTTTACAAAAGCATCCATCGCTTTACGAACCCACGATGTTTTTGGATATTTTATCTCTCGATATTCATTACTTTCTGATCCGAATAATTTTTGGAGTTCGACGGTTAGATCATCAATATTAATATTTAATAACCAAGCCTTGTGGGCTTCATTATATTCCACCCCTGTCTTCATATCTGTAAATAAATCTTGCCATAAGATTACCATTATGTACTCTATTATTGGCTCTGAGTCATAAAATTTTTTCTCTCCATAACTAACCAGAACTTTTTCTACAGGAACATCTTTTCCACTCTCTAAACCACTCGAAATACTCTCGTCGCAAATTGAACCCCAATATTTTCTAAGGAAAATAAATTCCTTAACCTCTGAACTTCGATTAAATTCGACTATTGAACATTTATTTTTGAATTCGATGCTTTCTTTATCTAAATAATCTTCTAAGTACTTCCTGAAATCAAACGATCTAGGTTGGTGAAGCAATAATATCAAGCAAGTTGTTTCCATTAATTCATCATTAGTCCACCAACCTAATAAATCATCATCGTATTTCAATAATTGAAATACTGTTTTTTGCCAATAATCTTGGTTAACTGGCAAGGATTTTTTTGCCTCAACTACATATCCAAGGTTCTGAGTACGTTGTATAACAATATCTGGTGTTACATAATGATCAGGCATAATCCTATTATTCGGGCTTGTATCCATTCTCCGTCCAAATGATGTTTGTGCTCCTTCTAATATCTGATTATCGCTTTTATCCCATGTAACAATACTAACAAGAGCTTGCAAAGCGTGAATTGTTGTTCTATAGTTTTCAATATTTTGTTTTATATCTTCAATATTTATAATTGTCTCACTATTGGTATTCACGGATTACCCCCTCCCTAAACTCTGAGAAGATATGAGAAACAAGTCTTTCAAAGGCTAATTCAGAAGATTTTGCTTGAGGTATTATCAGGATTTTATTTTGAGAAAGTACCCATAATTCAAAAGAAGAACCATCGAGGAAATCTGCAACACTGGCATGATAATAAGGGTTTCTATGAAAAACAACTTTCGTTGATTTAGGGAATTTTTGGATCACATCATTAAATCTATGAATCTCTGCACTATTGGAAAATATTTCACGTTCAAATAAGATTTCAATTGGTAGTCCAGATTTGTAACCTCTGTCCCTTATTCCGCGATTCTGGAATAATGAAAATCTTTCAGCTGCAAACCTTTGTAAAGGGGAAATCACGTAATGAGTTATTTCATCATGAAGATATTCATAGTGTACCTCACCCGCCTTATAAATTCTTCCTGATGTAATTTGTTGATATGATCGTTGATTACTTGATTTCTTTTGAATATTAAATTGAAGACTAGTGAACCACTGATTTCTCTCAAGGGCTCTCTCAAAAACCTCATCTATTGAGAGCTCAGTCCATAGCCTATCTGTCTCATAGTATTTCTTCGAAAAGGTTTCTTTTCCTAGCCTCTTTCTTTTCATTACAACTTCAGAAACCCTAATCCTATATTGTGAACCGAGAGACTTCTCTAAAAGTAATAATGCATCTTTAATTTCATTTTGTTTAAAGAAAACTGGCATAGCTGAAGGATATGACATTTTTACAAGTTTTCTTATAGAATAATTCCACGTTTTTGAAAATGAAATAGTAAAAATTCTATTGAATTTTTCTAGTTTTGTGGGTAGGATAACAATAATCCCTTGAAGAGTTCTTCTATTTTGTTTACCTATAAGATGGGATAATGTGAAAACTGAGGCTTTAGGGTTAACTAGATTAAGTTGCGGATTAGAATTGGAAAATTCTTCAGTGAAGAATTGTGAAAGATTTCTATTACTAAATATTATTAATTGCCGAAATTTTGTGTAGAGAGGAGGTCTAGAAATAAAAGATAAGAAACTGTCAATTGCTGATGAAGAATCTGCTTGAAGAGCAAAATCTCTAAATTGATCAATAGTAGCTTTTGACCGTTTATGATCTCTTGACATCTGATTACTTCTTAATTGATTTTATAACTCAAAAAATAATTTACATAACTCTCAAGACAACATTGTATTTTCCTGTCTAATCTAATCACGATAATATCAGTATATAGCATTTATTCCTGATTTGCAAACAGAAAAATTAACAAAAACGATAGATCGAAATAGGTCCTTATTGTCAAAATTATTGATTAGAGAAAATATTAATGTTAACTAAGTTGTATTAAC